>JAUYOW010000037.1 GCA_030697825.1 Gemmatimonadales bacterium
TCTGTACCAGCGCCAGGCGCTGCCCGAGCTGCTCGTGTCGCGCGAGCAGGCCATCGAGGCGATGGGCGTGCTCCTCGGGGCCACGGCGGCCATCGAGCTGATCCTGGACCGCCTCGCGATCTCCGACCTCGCCCACCACGCGAACCACGAGGAGGGGGTGGCCTTCAACGAGGCCATCGAGGAGACCGACGCCGCGCTCGTGCGGCTCGCCAGCCAGACGGCCGAGTCGTTCGAGCACACGCAGGAGCCCGCGGCGGCCCAGGCGCGCGCCTCCAGCTAGCCCCCCCGACCCGCAACGTAGTTCTGCCCCGACCGACGCGCCTTCACGCGCTCGGTCGGGGTCCCACCCGAGATCTCATCATCCGATGAGTGCTCGGGCGGGAATCGATAACGATTGCACTTTCACCCACAAGCAACGAGAGGAGGGCAGATGCCCGCATCCAGATTCAGGTTCGACGTCTCGAGTGCCTGCTCGGCGTTCCAGATCGAGACGATCGGCACGAAGGTCATCGCCAGCGAGGACTTCCGGTCGCTCCTGTGGCTCGCGCTCGGCGCGCACGATCCCTCGAGAGATCGCAAGCCAGGCCAGCACTACATCGTGCTGCCCCGCGAGGCGAACGCGACGGTCTCCGCGGGCGTCGGAAGACGAAGGCCCGACCCTGCCCGCTACGTCCTGCGCTGCCACCGCGGCCGCGTGAGCGCGTATCTCCAGCGAGGCTGCGCCGAAGCGGTCGAGTCCGTCGCCGTCGTCGTCTACACCCGCGAGGCGTACCTCGCGGATCCGGACGTCCTGGCGGACCACGCGGAGGCCGCCCGGATCGGGAGCGAGGTCACCCACGTTGTCGTGGCGGTGCTCGCCTCCGCCGGTCCGCCCTCGCCGCTCACGCCGTTCCGGCTCGTCGCGAACCTCGCGGGCGGGAACAACGAGGCGCTCGAGTGGACCGCGGACGAAATCCGCACGAAGGCCCGCGAAAGCGCCGCGTACGCCGACGCCTGGGACGTCGTCGCGGACTGACGCGCAACACGTGGGGAGGGGTCCGATGCCTGTCCGCCTCTGGCGGAGACATCGGCCTCCTCCCCGAATGGCCCTGACAATCTGTCGGGGCTCCACCCGAGCGGTTGATCTCGCGGGAGATCGACAGTTCAGGCGGGAAACATTGATCGCACCTTCAACAACCACCAGCGAAAGGAGCTCGACGTGAAGCAAGTATTCTCTGTACTTGCCGGCGTGCTCATCATCGCCGGCTTCGTCCCGTACATCTGGGCGATTCTCCGCAAGGGAGCGAAGCCCGTGAAGGCGACGTGGATCATCTGGATAACCCTCGACACGATTACGCTCGCGGGCATGATCGTGAAGGGGACCGTGAACGGCCAACTCATCGGTGCGATGATCGGTGTATCCATCGTCGTCGGCCTCGCGCTGAAGTTCGGATCGCCGGGCTGGACGCGGCTCGACCGATTCTGCCTCGGCGGCGCGGCGCTCGGCATCGCGCTTTGGGCGCTCACGAGGGACCCGATCGCCGGCATCGCCACGAGCTGCGCGGTTCTCTTCCTCGGATCCATCCCGACGTTCGTGTCGGCGTGGGAGGACCCGAACCGCGAGAGCACGCTCGCGTGGACGTTCTACTGGTGCTCGTGCGTATTCGCGATCGCGGCGATTCCGCAATGGACGATCGCAGACGCACTCCAGCCGATCACCTTCGCGGTCACCGACACGACCGCAATGGCGATACTCCTCGTTCGACCGCGCATGCTCGCGCGTCAACGGAAACTCGCAGCGTCATCGAGTGTGGCCTCGTGAGATAGCCGCACCGACCCCGGGCGTAGCTCAGGCTGGTACCCGCCAAAAGCGCCGAGCGCATTTTGGCGGGCTGTCGCCCGGACCTGATCCCGACCACACGGTTGGGATCCCACCCGAGACTCGAACGTTAACGTTCGGGATTCAGGCGGGAACATTTCGACCGTACCTTTACTCTTCGGAGGAATCATGGACTCGACGGCAATCGCGTGGTCGCTCATGGCGATCCAGATGATCGTGTGGGCGTGGATGCAGCAGAACGGGGGGACGCTTCCGGACCGCAAGTACTTCGTCTTCTGCCCGCTGTTCATGCTCGGCCAAATCGGCGCGAGCATCGAGTGTCTCACGTCCCCGTCACCCGCGTGGGGGACCTTCGTCGTCCAGGTGTACTTCTTCGCCTGGACCGCATACGGCGGCATCGTACGGTTCCGGAGTCGCGGCAATCGCGCGCCTGGTGATGGACCAACGCGTTGGGCGCAGAAGCGCGTGCGGTTTCACGCCGGCGTCAACGAGGTCCTCGTGCACGAGTGCACGCGCCCGCGATGGAGACCGGAATCGACACCACCCAGTGGACTCAACATCTTCGAGATCTTCTGGGATGCCGACCGACACCTCGCATCCGCGACCGACGGCCTGCACTGCACGCCGATCGATTTCTGCCCGTTCTGCGGGCGCACGCTCGGCACCCCACCGGGAGTCGCACGCGCTCCGCGAGCAGTTGCGAACGCATGACGTCACATGGCTTCGCGAAATATACGACCCCCCGATGGACATCGGGGGATCCCACCCGAGATCCGAACGTCTCTCCGTTCGGGCCTCAGGTGGGAATCATTCCGACCGTACCTTCAACCCAAGAGGAGGAAACACGACATGAAGACGACCGCAACCCTGTTGTTGCTCGTCGGCTGCGCGACGGCGCGCCCCGACGCACGTCCAACGACGCCGGCCGCGCCGACGCCCACGGAGGAACGCGAGGCGCCCGAGGCCCAGGAGGCCCAGCGCCTCGCCGCCGAGCTCGAGACCTCGCTCGCGAACCCGCCGCCCGTCGTCCCGGAGCCCACGCCGCCCGATCCGTTCTGGGCCGGGTACATGGTGGTGAATCCGGCGGCGCCGAGCGTCGCCATCCTCTTCGCGGAGGACGCCATCATCGACGAAGCGGTGCTCGACCACGGCGTCCGGCTCGCTCCCGAACCGTACGGGAAGACGGGCTGGCGGTTCCCGGTCACGCGGGGCGCGCAGCTCATGTCCGCGGTGCGAATCGACGACCAGCACGTGACCGCCGAGATGCCGATCCGC
>JAUYOW010000038.1 GCA_030697825.1 Gemmatimonadales bacterium
GGTGTCGTGGTTGACTTACAAGGGAAAGGAAGCTGAACCATGTACCTCGGCTATTCACGTCAGAGCCAGAACGCCCTTCGCGCGATGGGACGCCAGTACGCGCGCGACCGGGTGTCGCCGGGCTACGATCCGCGCCGCGCCGCGACCTGGGCACCGCCCGGCAGCGCGGTCATGCGCCAGGCGCAGATCACGGCGGCGGCGTACGGCTTCATGCCGGCCGGCGGGCGCGCGTCCGGTGACGAGACGGAGGGATCCGGAGGGAGTCGGGGCCTGCTCGGTGGGGCGCGGCTCGGCGACTTCCACACCGAGGCCAACCCCTACGCGAACGTGAAGTGTTGTACGCCCGTCGGGGCGGGTTCGACGCACTTGGTCGAAACCGAGTGCCCTGGTGGTTGTCCGACCAGCAAGTTCCCCTGGTGGTGGGTGATCGGCGCGTTCGGGGTTGGCGTGGTCGGCACGACGATCATGGGCCGGTCGAAGCGGTAGGCGAGTCGCGGTCGTGGCGAAGATTCCAGCCTGGGCGTGGTGGGTAGGTGGGGGTGTCGCCGCAGTCGCGGGGGCGGCGGTGGTGGCGCGACGCGGGGGTGGTGGAGGCAGCTCGGCGCCGCAGGGCGCGGCGTTGTGGTCAGACTTGAAACGCGCGGTCGCAGCGCGTCCTGTTCTGTCCGTAAACACGTTCAGTCGTCTAGGGAATGCGGCCACGGCGGCGGCGAGGCACGCGGGAAAAGCGGCCGGGGCAGCGATGATCGACCGCACGCGCCCGAGCGTGTTCAACGAAACGATCACTCGCGCGCGATCGGACGATTACAGTGTCGCGGTGGAGTCGGCAGTTTATGGGCGCGACCCACAAGGCAACTGGCGACCGTGGGACGATTCGCGCTATCCCAACGGGGTTTATCGTTGGAGGGGTAGTCAAACACCAGCCCTGGTTTCGCGTATGCAGTACGCGCGCGCCACGTTGATCTACAACCTCGCGCGCGTGTTCATGCCCGAGTTCTGGAAGGAAACTGTGCCCAACGATCCGCGCGTGGGGTCGCAAAAAGATTTTCCCAAATGGGGCCGTGGGCGAACGGGTAGCTCGATCTACCAGTACGCCACCAATACCGCCCCGCCTGATCCGTGGCGCTTTTTTCTGAACCCCGGAGGAGAAGCGGTAGACGCACCGTTGCGGTGTCCGATTACGCGGCGGGGGAACGATCGCTACATCA
>JAUYOW010000039.1 GCA_030697825.1 Gemmatimonadales bacterium
GCCAGCTGGGTGAGGCCCGCGATGATGCCGACGCCGGCGCCCAGGATCGTGTCGCGGCGCGCCAGGCCCGGCGCCGTGTCGCGCACCGCGATGATCTGCACGGTGTCGGTCCCGACCGCCGACGAGGCCGTGCCGACCTCGTAGAACAAGTGGCCGCTCGGCGCCCCGGCCAGAGCCCGGAGGTTCTCCCACGCCATGTAGCCGCGGTTGGTAAACGGCGCTGGCTGCGCCGGCGTCGGCGTCGTCGAGTAGACCGCCAGCACGCTGTCGCACGCCGCTATCGCGCCCGCCCGGCACGTGGCGCCCACGTAGAGCGGGCGGTCCGACAGGTCGAACTCCGTGACGATGATGTCGAGGCCGCCGCCGGCGTTGGTACTCGTTTTCACCGTCTGGACGAGGTAGTTCGGCAGCCGGTGCCGGCGGCGCTCCACCCGGGCCGCCGAGACGTCCACGATCGACAGGTTCGTGCCGCCCGAGTTCGCCACGATCACGGTGTCGGCGTTGCTGCCGAGCGTGTCCCTCGGCCACAGCGCGATCCCCACCGGGCGCGAGCCGATCGGGATGCCCGGCGCGAACGTGCTGTCGTTGAGCTGGAAGATCTCGAGCCGGTTGAGCGTCGTGTTCGAGAGGTACAGCTCGTTCCGGTTCCGGTTGTAGATCGCGTCGCCGATCTGGCCGCCCAGCGGCAGCGCGATCGTCTTCCCCGCCACCACCGTCAGCGTGTCCGTCGCGGCCGGCGACGCGATGGGCGTGGTCCCGGTGGTCGAGACGCCGCGGTTCGAGGTCGGCACTACCGCGTCACGAGCGAAGGCCTCGATGGTGACTTGGCGCGGGTAAGTGGAGATGCTGTCCAGCGTGAGCTGGAACCGCTGCGTCACGTCGGTGAGGGCGCCGGAGAAGAGCACGCTGTCGGCACGCACGATGGCGCTGCTCCCCAGTTGCCGGACGACGAAGCCGACCCAGGTGATGCCGCTGGCGTCGGTGGCACGCACGCTGATGCTGTCGTCCACCTCCACGCGGCTGTCGACGGTGAACGTGACCAGGGGCGGCGTCACGTCGCCGGTGACGCTCTGCACCGTGATCGACACGCCCCCGACAGTGCCCGACGGGTCGTTCAGGGAGTCCACTCCGAATGGAGTGATGACGATGTTGCCGAGGGGCGTGCCCACGGGGATCGTCAGAGTGTCGATGAACGTCAGAGCATCTGGCAGCGCTCCCCCGGAGGGGATCGCGATGACCGAGTCCTGCGCCGTGACCACGCCGGTGGCCCGCCAGCCCAGGATGCGCACGCCCTGCGGGTCCACGCCGCTGACTTCGATCGCGACGCTCTTGCCCACCGACGTGAACGAGCCGTCGGACGGCCGGACGATCGACACGACCGGCCCGTTGACGATGCGGACCTGCGCGGTGTCGGCGCCGATGTTGCCGGAGGAGTCCTGCGCCGTCACGATGATCTGCACGTTCTCCGACGTGGAATCGCCGGGAAGAAACCGCAGGTACCGGGTGAAGGTGGTGTCGGTCGCCTGGGCCAGCGTGACCGATCGCGACACGTACCGCGTCACGGTGGTGCCGGTGCCGAGCGAGTCCACCCCGCGGAGCGCCACCCCGGCGAACACGACCCCGGCGACCCCGCGGTTGTCCTCGACCCGCACGTTGACGCGCACGCTGTCGCCGACCGTCACCGGGAAGTTGGCGACGTTAGGCAGGTTGATCGTCACCGTGGGCTTCTGGCGGTCCTCGAAGCTCACCACGATGGGCGTGCCGAGCACGGCCTTGCCCAGCTTGTCGCGGCCGAACGGCGTGATCGTGTCCACGCCGAGCGCCGTAGAGGCGGGCACCGTCAGGGTGCGGGTGATGGTGTCCTGCACCTGGAGCGGCGGGGCGATCACCGCGAGCGTGTCCGCGCCGGGCGCGACGCCCCTGGCGATGAAGCCCAGGATGCGCACGCTATCGGGGTCGCGGCCGATCAGCGTGATCGCCAGCGGGACGCCGACCGGCTGGCGGCTGCCGTTCGCCGGCGACGACACCCGGACGAACGGCCCCTGCACGATCCGGATGCGCAGCAGCACCTTGGTCCGGTTGCCGCCGACGTCGAAGATCGTGGCCTCGAGGAACACGGAATCGGACGGCGTCGAGTCGCTCACCACGGGATCGAGGATGCGCGTGAGCACCACGCTGTCCGACTGGGTGGCGAGACGCGCCACGCGGACGTTGAACCGGAGGATCTGCTGGTCCGTGCCGAGCGCCGAGTCGCCCCGCTGCTGGAAGCCGCGGAACACCACGCTGTCCAAACCCGCGCGGTCCTGGGCGCGGAAGGTGATGCGCAGGCTGTCGCCGGCCACCACCTGGGAATCCTGCGGCGGGCTGAGGAAGGTCCCGAACGGCGCCAGCGTGTCGGCCACCTGGATCGAAACGTCGGCCGAGGTGGTGTCGTTGAGCGACGGGCTGCCGTCGAAGGCGAAGGCATGGACCGTATACGTCCCCGGGTTCAGCGTGTCGGGGACCGTCAACTGGAAGGTGTCGGTCTTGGACTCGACGCGCGGCGAGTACCGGGGCTTCGCGACCTGGGTGATGGTCCTCGGCTGGCCGAGCGCGTCCCTGGTTTGGAAGAGCCGAACGCCCATCGAGTCGATGCCCGACGGATCCGTCGCCTTGACGACGACCGTGAGCGTGGCACCCGCGGCGACCGACGCGCCGCTGCCCGGCTGCCGGACGGTGATGACCGGCGGCTGCGGGTCCTCGACGACGACGTTGATGGTCGTGGTCGCGGTGTTGCCGGTGACGTCGGCCGCGGTGGCCGTGATCGCGAGGCGCTGGCCCGCCGCGTTGGCGGGGAGCGGCACGGTGAACGACCGCGTGACGTCGGTGGTTGCGGTCGTGTTGGTGGTGTCGAGCACCGTGGTGTCGAGCGTGAAGCCGCCCAGGCCCGCAACGCGCACCTGGATAGCCGCGACCTGCGCGTTGTCGGTGACGCGCACGGTGAACTTCAGGCTGTCGGTGATGTCGACGACGGTGTCGGCCGCGCCGCCCGGGAAGGTGACCGTGACGACCGGGTTCTCCGTGTCGCCGCCGGGCGGGGTGATCCCTCCGAAGCGGCCCTGCTCGCCACAGTAGGACACGGCGAGCACGCAGCCCGTGAGGGCGGCGAGGCGCGCAACGAGCCGCGGGACGCGACTACCGACGATCTTGGCCACCTGCTCCCGTCTGGTTCATGTCATCGACGATGTGCGGCGTCACCAGAATAAGCAAGTCACGCCGCCGCTCGGAGGAGCTCCGGAATCCGAACAGCCTGCCGATGACCGGTAGGTCAACAAGAAAGGGGATGCCGGTCTTCGACACCGTGACCTCGGTCACAGTGAGCCCGCCGATGACCGCCGTCTCGCCGTCGCCGACGAGCAGCTCGGTAGTGCCTTCCTGGGTGGTGAAGATGGCCCCGAGCTCTGAGACGCCGGACGCTTGCACCGCCGACCGCTCGGCGTGCAGCTCCAGGAGGATCTCGCGCGTGCCGGCCACCACGTGCGGCGTCACCCTCAGCTTGATGCCCGTTTCCTGGAACACCGTCGTGGCCCGCGCGATGCCGCCGCCGCCGCCCGCGCCGGCGCCCGCCACGTCGATCTGGCGGATGGGTGTACGCTCGCCCACGAAGATGCTGGCTTCGCGGTTGTCCACCACCGTCACCGACGGCTCGGCCTGCACGTCGGCGAGCGCCACCGTCTGGAGCGCGTCGAGGAAGGCCGTCAGGGTGAAGTTGCCGAGCACCGTCGAGTAGATGAGCTGGAGCGCGGGGTTGCCGTCCTTCAGCGCTTCGGTGGCGTTGGCGATCGCGGCGACCCCGTTGCCCCCCAGGTTGATGACGTTCACGCCGCTTTCGAAGGGCGTGGCGCCGGTGGGATCGGTCGCCAGGTCCGCCCGCTGGACCAGCCGGTTGAAGAACGCCTGGTTGGACCCGAGGTCGTAGCGGATGCCCATGTCCTCGAGGTCCGACCGGTCCACGAAGATGATGCGGGCCTGGATCGCGACCTGCGGCGTGCGCTGGTCGAGCGACTGGATGAAGGAGTCCACCATGGCGATGCGGGAGCGAAGGTCGGTCACGATGATCGAGTTGGTCGTCGTGTCAGGCACGGCTCGGCCGCGGCCGGGCGTCACCACGCCCGCCACGGAGGGCGCGAGCGACGAGGCGCGGGCGTAGTTGATCTTGATGATCCGCGTCGTCAGCGGCTCGAGCGAGTCCTGCGCGGCGAGGTTAGCCCGGCTGTCCACGCGGATGATGCCGCCGGGCAGCTCGCTCGCGGCGAGCGCCTGTCCCGCCAGGATGGCGTTGAACGCGATGTCCCAGGGCTGATCGTGGATCTCGGCGGTCACCTCGCCCGCCACGTCCTTGCCGGTGATGATGGAGCGGCCGGAGAACGCGGCGAAGTTCGCGATGACCTCCTGAATGGTCGCGCGGTCGAAGGTGACGCTGATCCGCGGCTGCTGCGAGGTCTGCTGCTGGAGCGCACTGGGGCCGACGGTCGCAGCGGCACGCGGCGCCTCGGGGGCACGCGCCCGGACCGACGGCGGGATCGCGGCCGGGAGCGCCGTGGTGGCCGCGGGCGCCGGCGTCACGACCGGAGCGGGAGGCGCGGCCGGGTTCGCGGGCGCGCGCGCCGACGCGAGGCGCGCGGCATCGCTCGACCATCCTTCGAAGACCTGCGCGGCATCGAAGGCAACGCGGACCGCGTTCTCCTCCTGGGTGACCTGGTAGTCGCGGGCTTCGTCCAGCTCCACGACCACGCGCACGATGTCGGGCCGGAACTGCGCGTACCGGATGTTGCGCACGCCGCCGCGGTTGACCCCGTCGTAAAGGATGATCGGCGCGACGAGCCGGGCGCCCACCAGGTCCACGACCAGCCGGGCGGGATCGCGCAGCACGAAGTCCGACACCTCCACCACGCCGCGCACGTCCACGACGACCTCGGCCCGTCCCGGCGATGGAAGCACGCTGACCGCCGTAACGTCGGCCGTTGGCCCTTCTTGGGCAGTTGGAGTGGCCGCCATCAGCGCCGCGAGGGACAGGAGCCCCCCGGCGGTGCGCAGGAAGAGCGGGGCTCGTCTCATGGATTGTTCGCCTCCGGTCGTGGGAGCGACAGCACTTCCTGGCGCTCGAAGCCGAATTCCTCGACTTGGAAGACAACCTCGTACCGTCTGATCTGGATGACCCGCAGCCGGCCGATCTGGTCGCCGCGGCGGAGCCGGTGCGGGCGCGGATTCCCTTCCTCGCGGACCACCGCCACGCTGTTGCCGTAACGGGAATCGAACAAGATCGACACGAGACGGAGATCCCGCAGGGTCGGCCGCACCTCGCTGGACGTGATCAAGGTCAGGAACGGGTCGCGGGTGCCCCCCTGGAAATTGAAGACCTCGCGCTGATACTCGACCCGGCTGGATTCCGCCTGCGCCGGGTCGGGCGGCGG
>JAUYOW010000040.1 GCA_030697825.1 Gemmatimonadales bacterium
GTCTAGCCGCAGGCGATCTGCGCTGCCGCCTCGCCCTGCCGCGGGTCCCACCCAGTAGCTCCACTCGCCGGGGAATCCTTGCGGAAGCAGGATGCCACGGCCGAGGGTGAAGGCCGCGAGGGGCAGCGCCTGCTCGCTCCACGTGCTGTCCACCGGAACCTGGGCGCTCCAGCTGGTGCCGTCGTCCTCCATCAGCGTGACGTGCAGGATCTGCCGGGGTCCGAGGCCGCGCAGCCGCACGTGCAACGCGTCCGCGCCGCCAACGGTCTCCTGCCGGGCGCCGATCCGGTCCCGGATCACGAGCGACGCCGTGTAGTCGGCCGGGCTCCAGCCGCTCGCATTCACGGGCAGCTCGAAGTGGAAGACCGGCTGGCCCGTGACTCCGGACAGCGCCAGGCGGAAGAGCCCGCGTCGTCCCGCGTCGCCGATGCGGCTGAAGGCCAGGCGCGCGGCGTCCGCGCCGGGGGTGAACAGCCGCAGCGGCGTCCGTGGGCCGACCACGTCCAGCGTCCAGGACGCCCCGCCGTAGTAGTCCCAGTCCGTCGGCCTCCGGTGCAGGCCGCCGGGGAACGTGACGCCCGAGTCCCCGCGGAAGACCGTGATCACGAACTCGTGCGGCCCCTCCCGCAGGGCCGCCGCCGGAACGGAGGCGGCATACCCGTAACCGCCCGCGGGTCGCAACGCGAAGTCGCGGTAGAGGGCTCCGGCCGCCGGCCGGATGAAGAGCATGGCCGAGTCGGGTGGTGTCCGGTCAACGACGCGGGCCCGTAGCTCGGCGTCGTGCCCCGTTAGGTATTCGGGCGCGGACAGCGGCTGGACCGACGGCGGCAGCGAGTCGGCCGGAGGCGCGTGGTACTCGGCGAATCCGACGTTGCCCACGTATGCCGGCAGGGCGGCAACGTCCACGGGCCCGGCGGCACTCAGGACGTAGACACCGGGCGTAACCGTGAACCGACCGGCGGCGGCCCGCTCGGTCCGCGGGTTGCCCGCCGTGATCGGCTGCACGGTGAAGGCGGCGCCGAGGTCCGGCAGTGCGAGCGTCATGGGCCAGGCGCGGCTGATCGCACGCGTCACGATCTTGTCGGGGCTGGGTGGCTCGAAGGGGTCGCGGGTGGGCACGGCGTCGGGGTAGACCTCGAGTCGCCAGAGACCCGGGCGCACCTTGTCCAGGAAGTGGATCCCTTCCCCCTCGTAGGTCACGGTGGGCGAGGAGCCGTAGCCGGCGATGCGACGCAGCGCTGCCGGGTCCGGGGGCACCGCGCGCGTCGAACCCGCATACAGGAACGCGTCGCGCGCGACCAGCTCGCCCAGGTCGCCGTCGTAGGAGACGTGGAAGTCGCCGAACCGCGTGTTCTGCGGATACTGGCCGTACGAGCGCAGCCGGGGCAGACGGCGCATGGCCTCGGCCGCGATGATGGCGCTCATGGCCTTGCGCGGCGTGTAGACCAGGTTGAGGTAGTGGGTCTGCCATCCCAGGTTGCGTGAGGCGGTCCCCAGCATGTCGTAGGCGAACATGGCGGCGAATTGCGCGCCCACGGCGCGCATCGTCCGCGCCATGGCCGGATACATGGTGCCGGTGCGCAGGTCGGGGCTGTCGAACTCGTAGACGATGCGCGGCATGCGGGCCAGCTCCGGGCGCAGCATGTCAGGGAAGACGTCCACCGAGCGGAGGTAGTTGCCCTCCAGCTCGTGGCCGGAGTTCAGCCCCGTGGGATACCAGCCGAAGGTCACACCCTGCGCCCGCGAACGCCGGATGGCCTCACCGATCCGGAAGTCCTGGCTCACGTTGTAGGTCACCAGCTTCTGGCAGCCTGTGCTGCGCACCGCGTCGGTGAGTGCGTTGATGTAGTTGATCGAACCCTGAAGATCCTCGGGGTGATGCCAGGGCTCGTTCACCAGCTCGATGAAGGCGATGGCCGGCTCGTCCTTGAGCGCGACGCCCGTGTAGGGATTCACGTGATCCAGGATCTGGCGCAGGTAGTTCACCTGCGCCGCGATGGCGGCCGGGTCGGTGCCCATGCGTTCCTTGCCGAAGTGCCGGCCGAAGCCCGGCGCCGTGGTATCCTGCAACGCGTCCGGCCAGTTCGAGCCGTAGAGCTGGATGGGGCTGAAGAGCATGTAGATGCCGCGCTCCCGCGCGCGGGCGACGAGATAGTCCAGCAGGTCCAGGTGGTCGTTGGCGATCAGGTTGCCGGCGCTGTCGGAGACCTCCCAGTCGCCCCAGAACGTCAGCCGCAAGCCGTCCCAGCCCATGCGGGCGAACTGCGCCATGTCCTCATCGATCATCCGCTTCCGGTCGCCGTGGACGTAGCCGGCCGCGCGGTAGTCGGAGGCGGTGTGAATCACGTAGTTCGCGCCGAAGAGGGTGACCTCCTGCCGGTCGTCCCGCCACCGCACGACGCCCTCGTTGTCGAGGTAGACGGCCCGGCTCGCGGGCGCGGGTGCGGCGCCGGCCGCGCGCTGCGCGTGCGCCGCGGGGACAAGGGCGGCGAGCCAGGCCGGGAGCAGGACGGTCAGACAGAGCATCGCACGCATGCGGAAGCCTCCCACTTGGTTCACTGAGGGCGGCGCACCGGCCGGACGCTGCTAGCGGCGGAACGGATCGCGCCGGTCCGGGGCCGCACTGGCCGGGATGCGGAACTTCGGCGCAGCGGCGGAGAGTGACGCCACCACCTGACCGTGCACCAGCAGCTCGGCGCCTCCGGTGGTGCGGCGGATCTCGCGCGGTGGAGCACGGCCCTCCAGCGCCAGCGATGCGCCCAGGATACGCGCGGAGCCGCCGTTCGGCACAATGGCCAGCGCGTGGACGGAGCCGGGCGCGGCGCCGGGCTCGGTCTGCACCAGAATGCTGGCGATGCCGGCGTCGCTGGCGAATGGGTTGGCGCCGACGAGCGTGGCGCCGCCCGTGACGCCGAAGGCGACGTTCTCCCACGCGTCCGGCACGACCGTCCCGTGCGCGTCCCGCAGCGAGGCGTAGCAGAAGATGTCGTCCCTGCGCTCCCGGTCCCGTCGCCACCCGGAGAAATCGAACGCGAGGCTCAGGCGGTCGATGGCCCCCGGCGTACGCACCACGTGGCGAGCCGCCCGGCGGCCCGCGACATACCCCACCGCCTCCAGGGTCCCGGGCCGGAAGCCGGCGGTGCGGAAGGTGAACGGCGGATGGGCGAGTCGCGTGCTCATGCGATCGCGATCGGGCCCCTTCCGCTCCAGCAGGCAGCCGTTGAGGAGGAGCGCGACCTCGTCGCAGTTGCTGAAGACGCGGACGTCGGTGGCCGAAGCCGAGGTCCAGTCGCTGGCGATGAAGACCATGGGGCCGGAGGCGGCGGCCGTCAGCCGCTCGGCCGCCGGGCGCTGGCTGCGGAAGAAGTGGTACGAGTACTTCGGCAGCCGGAAGATGTCCATGCAGCCGGAGGACTCGATGTCCGGCGAGTAGCCTCGGTTGTAGTCGTACATCACCCACAGCCCGTCGGCGAAGGCGACGGTGCCGAGGTTGTCGTTGTGCGCCTCCTGGAAGTTGGTGGCCTGCTGCAGCAGCGCCCGCTCGCCCTGCCAGCGCAGCTGCCGGCTGTTGCTCTCCGCCGGCGTCAGGTTCTGCCAAGCGCCCTGGTCCAGACCGGCGTTCATGGCGTAGTACTCCCAGTCGCCGTACTCGCTCACCAGGCATGCGTGGTCCGTCTCGTGGCGGCAGCCGCCGTGCTGGCGCGCGTCAATGAAGACGTCGTAGCCGTGCACCCACCCGGCCGTGAAACACTGGTCGCCCGGATACTCCTCGTGCGCTATTGTCTGCGTCCGGGCCACGAACTCCGGCGGCATCGCCGACTCGTTGAGCGAGACCTCCCACAGGATGACGCACGGATGGTTGCGGTCGCGCCGGAGCAGGTCGCGGCAGTTGCGGTACTGGAGCTCGGCGAAGGCGGGGTCGGGGTTGAAGTACTGCCAGCCCGGAATACAGTCCATCACCACGAGGCCGAGCTCGTCGCAGGCGTCCATGAAGGCGGGCGCGTGCGCGTAGTGCGAGAGGCGCACGTAGTCGAAGCCGGCCTCCTTGATCTTGCGGGCGTCGCGGTACTGCGCGGCATCCGACAAGGCGTAGCCGATGTACGGGTACTCCTGGTGCCGGTTGGTGCCGCGCAGGAACAGCTTCTGGCCGTTGATCCAGAAACCCTCGCGCGAGACGGCGATGCGCCGGATGCCGACGCGCACCGTCTCCCTGTCCACCGTGCCGGCATCGGTCACCACCTCGCAGTCGAGCGTGTGAAGGTTGGGGGCGGCGGGGCTCCACAGGTGCGGCGCCCGCACCTCCAGCTCCTGAGGCACATCCGTGTCGGCGCCCGGCCGCAGCGTCACGGCCGCTGACGTGGCGGTGGTGACGACCGCCCCGCCGGGCGCGCGCAGCGTGGCCCGAACGCGGAAGCTGCGTGGCTCCGCATGCTCGTTATGCACGTGGGTCTGCACCCGCACGGTGGCGGACTCGCGGGAGACGCGCGGGTAGGTGACGAAGACTGCGCCGCTCGCGGGACGGTCCGCGAGCAGCGGATCGGTGATGTGCAGCCGGTTCGTGCGGATCAGGTGGACGGGCCGATACAGCCCGTGGTACGTGTTGAAGTCGAGCTGGGCCAGCGGCTTGGGACCGGTGATCGGGTTGTCGCGGTTGTCCAGGCGGACGGCCAGCAGGTGGTCCCTGCCAGGTTGCACGCGCTCGCTGAGGTCGAGCACGAAGGGCAGATAGCCGCCCAGGTGGCCGCCCACGCGCTCGCCGTCGAGCCAGACGTCGGCCACGTTCATGGCGCCTTCGAAGCGGAGCAGAACCTTCTCGCCGGCGGCCTCCGATTCCAGGCGCAGCCTTCGGCGGTACCAGCAGACCCCCTGCCATTGGGCCTCCGGTGAGCCGGCCGGCCCGGTCACCAGCGCCTCGATGCGGGCCGTGTGCGGCAGCGTGGCCGGTTGCCAGGCCGCGTCGTCCAGCCCGACGCTCTCCGCGCCGGACGGGTCGCCCTGCAGGAACTTCCAGCCGGTGTCCAGGCGGGACACGCGGCAAGAACCCTCCGTGGTCCAGCCCGGCAGCGAGCGCGGCGAGCCGAGTGCCCCAGCCGCCCCCGCCACTGTCATCCCCTGCACGAACGCTCTACGCTTCATGTGAACCGCAAGACCCCTTCCATGCAGGAGTGACGCAGATGCGGAATGGTCTCGCCGCGTTCGCGGCCTGCCTCTCGTTGGCGGCAGCGTACCCCGCGGTTGCCCAGCCGGCGCAGGCTCCGGCTCGCGCCACGGCGCCGGATACATCCTGGGTCGCTCGCAGCGCGATCTATGAGGTATTCGTCCGGGACTTCTCGCCCACGGGCGATCTCCGGGGCGTGATCGACGGGCTGGACCGCATCCAGGCGGTCGGGGCGAGCGTCGTGTGGCTGATGCCGATCTACCCCATCGGGGCGCTGAACCGGAAGGAACCGCTGGGGTCGCCGTACTCGGTGCGCGACTACCGCGCGGTCAATCCCGCGTTCGGCACCGCAGCCGACTTCCGGGCACTCGTGCAGGCCGTGCACGCTCGCGGGATGAAGCTCATCCTCGACTGGGTTCCGAATCACACCGCATGGGACAACGTCTGGGTCACGGAGCACCCCGACTTCTACGTCCGCAACGAGCGCGGCGAGCTGGCCGTGCCGCGCGACGACCAGGGCAGGCTGACCGACTGGACGGACGTCGCGCAGCTCGATTACCGGAATCCCCTGCTGCGGCGCGCGATGATCGACGCGATGCGCTATTGGCTGGAGGAGTTCGGCATCGACGGCTTCCGCGTCGACGTCGCCGGTTTCGTCCCGGACAACTTCTGGAGCGAGGCCGTGCCCGAGCTACGCTCCGCCGTCCCGCGGCGAATCCTGCTCCTCGCGGAGTGGGGCGATCTCAAGATGCACCGGCTCGGCTTCGACCTCACGTACGCGTGGGACTCGTACAGCCGCCTCAAGGCGGTGTGGAGAGGCGCACCGGCGGACACGTTCGTCCGAAGCGAGCTGGCGGACATGCGGGCCATCCCCCCGGGCGGCATGCGGCTGCGCTTCACCACGAACCACGACGAGACCGCGTGGGACCATCCCCCGGTGACGCTCTTCGGGGGCGCGGCGGGAGCGCGCGCGGCCTTCGACGCCATGGCGCTGTTGCCGGGTCGGCCGCTGCTCTACAACGGGCAGGAGGTCGAGAGCCCGCAGAAGCTCGGCCTCTTCGTGCGCACCCCGATCGCGTGGGATCAGCCCGACGGGGCCGCGGCCCGCGCGTTCTATCGACGGGTCCTGCGCCTGGCGCGTACCGATCCGGCGCTCATCGCGGGGGATTTCCGGGAGGCCCTGACCAGCGCCCCCGGCGATGTGATCGCCTATCGGCGGGGCGCGGTGGTCGTGTTCGTGAACGCGAGGCCCCGCGAGGTACGATTCACTGTGACCGGCTTCGACGTGGATCGCGCGCGTGATCTGCTGTCGAACCGCACGCAGCGCGGCGACACGCTGATGCTTCCGGCCTACGGTGCGATCGTGCTGGAGCGGCGCGCCCGGGCGGCCACGCCGCTCCGTCCGGTGTCCCGTACATCCGAGCGCCGTAGCCTCCGGTTGAGCCGGACGCCTCATGGGCGGGCACGGGCGACAGGCGCCTCGCGCGTGCACGCCTACCGGCGGCCGAGGTCGAGCACCAGGCATTCCCGCGGCCCGATCGTCCCCGGAACCGGAACGTAGCCCTGCATGCGCCCGTCCCGGCTCACCTCAAGTGTGGCGCCATCCGGACCGCCGAGCAGGTTCCGCGGCGTGTACCTGCCGGGCCGCAGCACGCCCTCCCCTGAGCTGATCGCGACACCGGAGACGGCCGCGGCGCCCAAGTTCGCCACCACGAGCACGGCGTGGTCGCCGGCGCGGCGGAGGTAGGCGGCGACCGGGACGCTGCTGGTTGAGAGCGGCACCAGCATGCCCGTCGCCAGTGCCTCGTTCTCCCTGCGCAGGTGGATCAGCCGGCGGTAGAGGTTCAGCAGCGAGCCGCGGTCGGCGTCCTGCGCCTGCACGGTGGTCGTCATCGAGTCCGGCTGGGCACTCTCCCACGGGGTGCCGGCGGTGAAGCCCGCTCCGTGGCCCGGACGCCACTGCATGGGCGTCCGAAGCCGCTCATCCGGCTTGTCGCCCGTCATCCCGATCTCCTCGCCGTAGTAGACGAACGGCAGGCCGGGCAGCGTGAGCAGGAGGGTCGCTGCCAGCCTGGCTCGGGCCCCGTCGCCGCCTAACGCGGTCATTGTGCGGGTCCCATCGTGGTTGCTCAGGAACGGCGACCAGCGGTACGCGGGGAGCGTGTCCTGGAGGCGGACGTAGCCCGAGAGCAGCCCGCCGACGGACCCCCGGCGAACCGCCGCCAGGAGCGAGTCCGCCAGCTCGAACGCGAAGTACGAGGTCAGCTGGTCGGGATAATACGGCAGCACCGCATCGATGTTGCCCCACGCCTCGCCCACCGTATACGCCTCGGGAGCGACGCTGCGGAGGTGCGCGGCGTACTCGCGCAGGACGGCGTGGGTGCCGGCACACCCCGTGAGGCAGG
This sequence comes from Gemmatimonadales bacterium, assembly GCA_030697825.1. Lineage (NCBI taxonomy): Bacteria > Pseudomonadati > Gemmatimonadota > Gemmatimonadia > Gemmatimonadales > Gemmatimonadales bacterium. Next base: position 7,564 of record JAUYOW010000040.1, read on the forward strand.
TCCCTTCCTCCACCATGTAGGGAATCGCATCCAGGCGGAAGCCGTCCACCCCCATCTCGCGGAGCCAGAAAGTGGCGATCGCCTCCGCCTCTTCCCGCACGGCGGGCGTGTGGTAGTCGAGGTCCGGCATATCGGGGGAGAAGACGCCGTAGTAGTACTCGTTCCGCACCGGGGAACGGCGCCAGGCCTCGCTGCCCCACGGGCCCAACCCCAGGGGTGTCGGGGAGAAGCGGTACCACGCGCGGTAGGGCGACGTCGTGTCCCGCAGCGCCGCCTGGAAGTACGGGTGCTCGCGCGAGGAGTGATTGAGCACCATGTCCACGAGGACGCGGATTCCGCGCCGGTGCGCCTCCGCCACCAGATGCTTGAAGTCGTCGTTGGTGCCGTAGTCCGGCTCCACGCGATAGTAGTCGCTGACGTCGTAGCCGTGGTAGCTGGGAGATTCCGCCACCGGCATGAGCCAGATACACGAGGCGCCGAGGTCGGTCCGCGAGGCGGGATTGCCGTCATTGATGTAGTCGAGCTTGCGGATGAGCCCGTTCAGGTCCCCGATCCCGTCGCCATCGCTGTCGTAGAAAGATCGGACGAACACCTCATAGCAGACGGCGCCGCGCGTCCAGGCGGGCACGGGCGCGGACGTCGCCCCGCCCGTGGGTCCCACCGCGCGCGGCGTCTGGGCGGTCGCCCGCGGCAGCGGGGCGGCGCAGGCCGCGAGCGCCACGACGACGACGTGGACGAACGACCGTGACTTTTCCTCCATGTGCATTGTTATCTCCTCCCCGGCTCTCGTGCGGGGAGCCGCCGGGGCACCGGGCGCCACGTCCGGCCGGGTCCGGAGCTCACAGCCGCGTCGCGGCGTCGATCGCGATCGCCGAACGGGATTCGAGGATGAGCTGGACCGCGCCGGAGGCGTCGACGACGACCGAGGTGCCGGCGCAGGCCGTGCCGACGAGCCCGCCGGTCAGGCGGTCGCAGTACGTTCCAGGCGGCATTCCCGTGGCGACCGTGGCCGCAACAACGGCGCTCTCCCGGTTGATGGCCACGAAGCCCCGGTCGCCGCGGGAGAAGGCGATCGCGTTGGCGCCGTTGTCCCACCAGTGGTTGATGTCGGTGCCCGAGACGAGGCGCCGGAAGCTCACCATGTTCCGGATGTACGGGTCGCGGTGCTCGCACACCCACTGGCCGATCGTCGCCGTCTCGAGGCTCGACGCGCACGTCACATCATTGGTGTTTCCGTTGCCATCGGACGGCGGACCCATCGCGTTCCCCGCCGGACAGTTGAACGCGTAGCTCGACAGGATGGACGGGTAGCCGTAGGGCTGTGCGAGCATCCACGCGTTCGCGGCGCGGAAGGTGTTGCCGTCGCGGTAGCCGATGCCGCACGTGTGCTGGGTGTCGTGATTCTGCAGGAACACCACGGCCTTGTCGGAGGGCATCAGCCCCCAGGCCACGGCGGAGAACTGGTTCCCGGGCGGGCCGTTGGGATTGAGCTGCGAGATGTGCTCGCCGTTGATGCCCCGGAACTTGTTGCCGACACCCGTGAAGGTGAATTCGGTGATGTCGGCGGCGCCGCCCGAGCTGTACCCCTCGCCGAAGAAGTCGCGCGGCACCAGCGCTTCCCCGCCCCCCCCGACGACCTCGAGGTACACGTACGGCAACGGTCTTCCCTCGCCGGTGAGCGTCACGTTGACGAGTGTGAGGATGGAGTCGAGCTCCACCTGCTGGATGTGCTTGGCCGCGTCGATGCGGAATCCCGCCACGCCCAGCCGGGCGAGCACGATCAGGTAGTCGGCGATCTTCTGCCGCACCGGGGTGAGCCCGGTGTTGAGGTCCGGCAGCGAGAACAGCTCGCAGTCCTGCACGTTGGCGGCGCTCTGGTAGTTGTTCAGCGCGCAGGGCGGATGGAAATCGCCTGGCGTGTAGAGGCCGGGGTACTCGTACTTCGTGTAGGCCGTGCCGTTGCTGCCGACGCCGGGGCTCGGGAAGTTGGTCATGTGGTTGATCACGGCGTCGACGATGATGTCCACGCCGGCCGCCTTGCAGCGGTTCACCATGTCCACGAACTCGGCCCCGGTCCCCGAGCGGCTCCGCGCGATGCTGTAGCTCACGGGCTGGTAGCGCTCGCTCCAGTCGTGGCTCGGGACGATGCTGTGCTCCTGCGGCGGGGAGACCTGCACGGCCGTGAATCCGGCGGGCCCGATCACGGTCTCGCACTCGGTCGCGATGTCGGTCCACTTCCACTCGAACAGGTGCACGAACACGTCGCCCGCCGCCATGTGGCCGCTGGCGCGATAGGCCGGCGAGAGCGCCGGCCGGTCCGGAGGCGGATTCCCGCGGGTT
>JAUYOW010000041.1 GCA_030697825.1 Gemmatimonadales bacterium
GCGCTGGTCTCCGGACGGCCGCTCCCTCGTCTTCGTGTCCAACGCGGGGGGATCGCTTCAGGTCCGCAGGATGCCGGCCGGGGGGGGCGAGGAGGAGATCCTGACACAGGGCGACGAGAGGATGCGGCACGTGAGCTTCTCCTCCGACGGCCGCTACCGGTTCGGCAACGCCACCCGGAACCTGTTCGACACCCGGCCCGAAAACGTGTTCGTGGTCAAGGTGAACTACTGGCTGAGTCTCTGATGCAACGGCCTGGCGGCGGCCGGCATCCAATGGCATAGTCCTCCAGCCACCGCCAGGAGCCGTCCCAGATGCTGGCACCCATCTTCGCCGCCGCGCTCCTGCTGCAGCAGCAGGCGCAACAGCCGCCGCAGCCCGCGGTGGCCGGTCCCCCTCCCAGCCCCGCCGCGGTCGCCTCCGACACCGGCTCGATGCGGCACACCAACGGCCGTACGCCGGCCGTCGCGACGGCTTCCCGCCTGCGCGGCGGCGCGATCCACCTCGACGGCCGGTTCGACGAGCCGGCGTGGGCCGAGGCGGAGCCCATCACCGCGTTCACCCAGACCGTGCCCCACGAGGGCGACCCGGCCACCGAGCGCACCGAGGTGCGGATCGTCTACGACGACAACGCGATCTACGTCGCGGCGCGCATGTTCGACTCCGACCCGCATGGGATCAGAACCCAGCTCGCGCGAAGGGACGCGTTCACGGAGGCCGACCAGTTCCGCGTGGCGTTCGACTCCTATCACGACCACAATACGAGCTTCGGGTTCAGCGTGAACCCGAGCGGCGTGAAGCTTGACGTGCAGATCGGCCAGGACGGCTTCGCGTTCGACCTCGGGTGGGACCCCGTGTGGGACGTGGCGACGACGCGGGACTCACTGGGCTGGACGGCGGAGCTGCGCATCCCGCTCTCGCAGCTGCGCTTCTCGCAGGCCGAGACGCAGGTCTGGGGCGTCAACCTCGTCCGCCACATCCAGCGCAAGGCGGAGGACGTGGTCTTCGCGTGGTCCCGTCAGGACGAGCGCGGCGACGCCTCGTTCTTCGGGCACCTCTTCGGCCTCTCGCACCTGCCGCAGCCGCGGCGGCTCGAGGTGCTGCCCTACACCACCGCCCGCGAGGAACGGATAGATCCCGGCACGGCCGGCAACCCGTTCAACGACGGCTCTCGGCAGATCGCGTCGGCGGGGCTGGACCTCAAGTACGGCCTCACGTCCAACCTCACCCTCGATGCCACGTTCAACCCCGACTTCGGCCAGGTTGAGGCCGACCCCGCGTTCGTGAACCTGTCGGCGTTCGAACAATTCTTTGAGGAACGCCGGCCGTTCTTCATCGAGGGCGCTGACATCTTCCGCTTCGGTGGACAGCAGTACTTCTACTCGCGCCGCATCGGCCGCGAGCCACAGGCCTTCGCCGACGATCGCGGCGGCTACGTGGACCAGCCGCAGCGATCCACGATCCTGGCCGCCGCCAAGCTCTCGGGGCGCACCGCCGGCGGCTGGTCCGTCGGTCTGCTCGAGGCGGCAACGGCCCGCGAGTTCGCCACGGTCGATTCAGCCGGGACGCGCTTCCAGGACGAGGTCGAGCCGTTCACCAACTACCTGGTGGCCCGCGGCAAGCGGGATTTCCACGGCGGCTCGAACCAGATCGGCTTCATCGCGACCGCCGTGAACCGCAGCATCGACGACCCGCGGCTGGATTTCATCCGGAGCGCGTCGTACGCCGGTGGGTTCGACTTCGGACACCGGTTCAGCCACAATCGCTACAACCTGACCGGTTCCTTCGGCTTCTCGCGGATCTCGGGCGACACGCTGGCCATCCAGCGCGCGCAGCGGTCGTCGGCGCGCTATTACCAGCGGCCGGACGCCGACTACGTCGAGTACGACCCGACGCGCACCTCGCTCTTCGGCTGGACCGCCTCGCTCCGCCTGGGCAAGGAGGCGGGCCGCTACCAGTTCGGGATCTTCGGCGACGCCACGTCGCCGGGCTTCGAGCTGAACGACGCCGGCTTCCAGACCCGGGCCGACCGCGCCAGTATCTTCGGCTTCGTGAACCGCCGTTGGACGCGGCCGGGCAAGGTCTTCCGGTACGCGTTCGTCGGCAACAACGGCGGTTTCGAGGGGAACTTCGGCCGCGTGCGGACGGGGCTCAGGTACAACCTCAACCTGTACGGCCAGTTCCTGAACTACTGGAGCGCGTACGCGTACGGCGGGTTCAACGTCCGCGCGCTCTCCGACCGGCTCACGCGCGGCGGTCCGCTCGCCTATTCGCCGGGCAGCTGGTTCTCGGGCGGCGGCCTCTCGTCGGACTCCCGCAAGCGGGTGGCCGCTTCGCTGAATGTGAACTACAACGAGAACGAGATCGGCGGCACGGGCTGGGGGATGAACGGCTCCCTAGACTTGCGGCCTACTTCCACGATCACCGTGTCCGTGGGCCCCTCGTACGGCACGTCCAACTCCATACTGCAGTACCTGCAGTCGCAGACCGACCCCATGGCCACGGCAACGTTCGGGCGGCAATACGTCTTCGCGCAGATCCGGCAGCAGAGCCTCGATCTGACCACGCGACTCAACATCACCTTTACGCCCAGGCTCTCGCTCCAGCTCTACACCCAGCCGTTCGTCGCGACCGGTGACTACTACCGCTTCAAGGAGCTGGCCCGCCCCCGTTCGCTCGACTACGTCGTGTTCGGCGAGACGCCGGGATCGTCGCTGAAGTGCTTCAATACCAGTGACTCCCCGATCCCGTGCTCGGGAGCCACCGCGCCCGCCTACTACGTGGCCAACCCGGACACCGCCGGGGCGCGAGAGAACGTGCGCATCTCCAACCGGGACTTCAACTCGCGCTCGCTGCGCGGCAACGCGGTGCTACGCTGGGAGTATCGCCCGGGTTCCACACTCTTCCTGGTGTGGACCACCGCATGCTCGGCGTTCAGCTCGAACCCCCGTTTCCGCGCGGGCGACGACATCCAGCAGCTCTGCCAAGGTTCGTCGGATAACGTCTTCGCGGTCAAGATGAACTACTGGCTGAGTCTCTGATGCAACGGCCTGGCGGCGGTTGGCATCCATATGGCATAGTCATCCAGCCACTTCCAGGAGCCGTCTGCCATGCTCGCTCCCATTTTCGCCGCCGCCCTGCTGGCGGCGGCCCCCGTGCAGCAGCCGGCCGCCGCCGATTCGCTGCTCCGCGTTTTCGTCGACTGCCCGGGCTTCGTGCCCGGCTGCGATTTCGACTTCCTCCGCACCGAGCTCACGTGGCTGGACTACGTGCGCAACCGCGAGGACGCGGACGTGCACGCCCTGGCTACCACGCTCACCACCGGAGGCGGCGGCTACGAGTACACCGTGGCGCTCATCGGCCTGCACGGCCACGCCGGGCGGGTGGACACCCTCCGCTTCTCGGTGCCGGGCACCGCCACCGAAGACGAACGCCGCCGCGCCTTCGCGCGCCACCTGGGCTTAGGACTGGTGCGCTATGCCATGGGCACCGCCGCGGCCCCGCGACTCGGGCTGACTTACCGCGCACCCGAGGGGGAGGCCGGGCGGCCCGCCGCCCACGTGCGCGACCCCTGGAACTCCTGGGTATTCCGCCTCGGCGTCAATGGCAACGCCAACGGCCAGAAACTCTCGCGCTCCGGCAATCAGCGAGGCTCGCTCTCGGCCAACCGCACCACTGAGGCCTGGAAACTCGTGCTCTCGGCCAACTACGGGGAGTCGAACAGCCGCTTCATCTTTGAGAGCACCGACACCCTGGGCGTAGTGCTCTCGTCCGACACCATCCGCTCGTTCAACAAGAATTACGGCGGCAGCGCCTCCGTGGTGCGTAGCCTGGGCAACCACCTCTCGGCCCGCGTGAGCGGCAACTTCTCGCGCGACACCCGCCGCAACCTGCGCAGCCGTCTGAACGTGGGGCCCGCGATGGAATACAACTTCTTCCCCTACGGCCAGTCTACGCGGCGCCAGCTCACCCTCCAGGCCGGCCCGGGCCTGGCGTACACGGTGTACGACGACACCACGATCTACAACAAGATCCGCGAGACCCGCCCGACCGCCAACGTGAACCTGTCGCTGGCGGTGACCCAGCCGTGGGGCAACGGGTCGGCCGGCATCGGGCGCAACGTGTTCCTCGACAACCTCGCTCAGAGCAACTCGTTCGTCTTTGCGTTCACCAGCCTGCGGCTGTTCCGCGGCTTCTCGGTGGACTTCTCCGGCAACTACAGCCAGGTGCGCGACCAGATCTTCCTGCCCAAGGGCGGGGCGAGCCGCGACGACCTGCTGCTGCAGCGGCGTGCGCTGGAGACGGGCTACGAGTACTTCTACTTCTTTGGCGTGAGCTACCGCTTCGGCAGCACCAACAACAACGTGGTCAACCCGCGGTTCGGGGGCGGGGGCGGGGGCGGCTTCTTCTTCTTCAACTGATTCCCGTCTACTTTCCGCGATGCGCCGCGCAGTCGGAGTTCTTGCCGGGGTGGTCCTGCTCGCCTGGCTGGCCAGCCTGGCGGCGGTCGCGCGGGCCGCGCGACTGGACCGGGCCGCGCCGGCCGACGCCATCATCGTCCTCGGTGCGGCACAGTACAACGGCCGGCCGTCCCCCGTGCTCAAGGCGCGCCTCGACCACGCGCTCTCGCTGTATCGGAGGGGACTGGCGCCGTTCATCATCGTCACCGGCGGCATCGGCGCCGGTGACACGCTGAGCGAGGCCGCCGTCGCCGAGCGTTACCTGTGGGGGGCCGGCATCCCGGAGCCCGCGATACTGAAGGACGCTACAGGCCACTCCTCCGTCGCATCGCTGCGCGCGGCCGCGCGCAAAGTGCGCGCCCGAAGCGGCCGACGCGTGATCCTCGTGAGCGACGGCTTTCACATGTTGCGCTTGACGATCATCGGGAAACGGCTCCAGCTCGAGCCGCTAGCGTCGCCGGCCACCCAGAGCCCGATCCGCGCGAGTTTCCGGCGGGAGCTGTGGTTTCTGCTCGCGGAGTCGATCAAGGCTCCGATTGCCTTCCTGGTGACGAGGTCATAATGACAGACGCGCAGACGCGCAGACGCACAGCGGTTCACAGGAGTCGGTACGGCGGCACGGCGGTACGGGCGGTGGTGCTCCTGTTCCTCGCCGCCGTTCCGCCGTTCCGTCTGGCGGCCCAGCAGTTGCGCGTCCCCTACTCCACCTTCACGCTCCCCAACGGCCTCCAGGTGATCCTGCACGAGGACCACTCGGTGCCGGTCGTGACCGTGAACACTTGGTACCACGTCGGCTCCGGAGACGAGCGACCCGGGCGCACCGGCCTCGCGCACCTCTTCGAGCACGTCATGTTCATGGGCTCTCAGCACGTGCCGACCGGCGACTTCGACCGGCTCCTCGAGGCCGCGGGCGCCGACAACAACGGCTCGACCACCGAAGACCGGACCAACTATTACGAGGACGGTCCGGCCGGTGCTCTTCCGCTCATGCTGTTCCTGGACGCGGACCGCATGGGCTTCCTGCTGCCGGAGATAGACTCCGCCAAGACGGACCTTCAGCGCCGGGTGGTCCAGAACGAGCGGCGGCAGAGCTACGAGAACCAGCCGTACGGGCTCTCGGAGGAGAACATCCTCCGGCGCCTGTACCCCGAAGCTCACCCGTACCACTGGCCCGTGATCGGCTCGATGGCCGACCTATCGGCGGCGACGCTCGAGGACGTGCGCGATTTCTTCCGGACGTACTACACGCCCAACAACGCAACCATCTCGATCGCGGGCGACATCACGCCGCGCGCGGCGCGCCGCCTGGTGGAGCAGTATTTCGGCGAGGTGCCACGGGGCCCGGCCGTGACCCGTCCCGACGTGCCTTCCTTCACGCTTCCCGCCGACGTCTACGCGACGCTCGAGGACCGCGTGCAGCTGCCGCGCGTATACGATGCCTGGCATTCGGTCCGCGCCTTCGCCGAGGACGACGCCGCGCTCAACGCCCTCGGCGACGTCCTGGCGAGCGGGAAGTCGTCCCGGCTGTACCGCCGCCTGGTCTACGAGCTCCAGATCGCCAACCAGGTGGCGGCGTTCCAGGACGCCGGGCGCCTCGATGGGAAGTTCGAGATCATCGCCACCGCGCGGCCGGGACACGACCTCAACGAGATCCAGCGGGTGATCGACGAGGAGGTCCGCCGCATCGCGGAGACCGGCCCGACTCAGCGCGAGCTCGAGCGGGTGCAGAACTCGGACGAGGCCCAGTTCCTCGACGGGATGGAGCGGGTGGGCGGATTCAGCGGAAAGGCGAACCAGTTGAACTTCTACAACTACTTCGTGGGCACTCCCGACTACTTCCAGCGGGACCTCGAGCGCTATCTGCGCCTCGCTCCGGCGGACATCCAGCGCGTGGCGCGGCAGTACCTCACCCAGGCGCACCGCGTAGTGCTGAGCGTGGTGCCGCAGGGAAGCTCGAACCTCGCCGCGACCCAAGGAGTCGTGCCATGAAGGCGGGCACAGGCGTACCGGCGCACCGGCGCACAAGGGTGCGGCAGACGAGGCGACAGCTCGGCGCGGCGCTGACTATCGCCTTCCTGTGCGGCGGCGCGTCCGTGCGTCTGTTGCCCGCTCAAGCCGTGGACCGCACCCGCCCTCCCGTCCTGCCGCCGGCCCCGCCGCTGCGAGTGCCGCCGGTCCAGACCGCGATCCTGCCTAACGGGCTTGAACTGGCGGTGGTCGAGATGCACGAGGTGCCGGTAGTGGACGTCTCGCTGCTGTTCCGCGCCGGCGCGGTTCGCGACCCGGCGGACCTCCCCGGCCTCGCCACCTTCGCGGCCAACATGCTCGACGAAGGCGCCGGCGCCCGCACCGCGCTCGACATCGCCGAAGAGGTGGCTTATCTGGGCGCAAGCTTCAGCACCTTCGCCGGGGTCGAGGCGAGCCAAGTCACGCTCCACGTGCCCAAGCGCCGGCTCGGGCCCGCGATGGACCTGATGGCGGACGTGGTCCTGCGTCCGACGTTCGCGGACTCCGAGATCGCGCGCCAGAGAGACCTCCGCCGCACCGCCATCATCCAGCTCCGTGACCAGCCGACGGCGATCGCCCCCATCGCCTTCAACGCCATCGTCTTCGGATCGGCTCACCCGTACGGCCGGCCGGCCGGCGGCACCGAAGTGTCCACCGCGGCGCTGAACCGCGACCGCGTGGCGCAGTTCTACCAGACCTACTATCGCCCGAACAACGCGCGGCTCCTCATCGTCGGCGACATCACCATGAGCGAGGCGCGGCGGCTCGCAACGGAGAAGTTCGGGGCCTGGGCCCGGGGCGAAGTGCCGCTGCTGCCGCTGGCCACGGCGCCGGCCCCCGCACGGCGAACGGTCTACCTGGTGGACAAGCCGGGCGCGGCCCAGTCGGTGATCCGAATAGGACACGTGGGAGTTCCACGCTCCACCCCCGACTACGCCGCGCTCCAGGTCCTCAACACGATCCTGGGCGGGTCGTTCACCTCGCGGCTCAACCAGAACCTCCGCGAGGAGCACGGCTACAGCTACGGCGCGTCATCGCGGTTCGACATGTACCGGATGGCCGGCCCGTTCCGCGCTTACGCGTCGGTCGTTACAGCCAAGACCGATAGCTCCCTCATCGAGTTCCTCCGCGAGCTGAGACGCGTCCGCGACGAAGCCGTCCCCCAGGCCGAGCTGGACAAGGCCAAGGCGTACATCGCACTCAGCCTGCCGAGCGAGTTCGAGACCACCGCCGGCTCCGCGTCACAGTTCCTCGACCTGCTCGGCAACGACCTGCCGCTCGACTTCTACGGCACGTACGTCCAGCGCGTAAACGCCGTCACCGCCGCCGACGTGCAACGCGTGGCGCGCCAATATGTCGACCCGGAGCACTTCTCCATCCTGGTCGTCGGCGACCGAAGCCAGATAGAGGCCGGCATCCGGGCGCTGAACGAGGGACCGATCTCGCTGCGCGACATCTGGGGCCAGGAAGTCCGTTGACCGACGAGGCACCCGGCCGGATCAACTCCCAGCGCATCTACACCGGCCGGGTGCTCAACCTCGACGTGGACACCGTCCGCTACCCCGACGGCACGTCGGGGGACCTCGAGATGATCCGCCACCCCGGCGCCTCCGCTGTAGTACCGGTGCTGTCGGACGAAGACGTGGCAGATCCGCAGATCCTCCTGATCCACCAGTACCGCTACGCAGCCAATGGACCGGTCTGGGAGGTGCCCGCCGGCCGGCTCGAAGCAGGCGAAACCCCCGAAGCCTGCGCCCGGCGGGAGCTGCTCGAGGAGACCGGCGCCACCGCCGCCCGTTTCGACCAGCTCACCACCATCTACACGACCCCGGGCTTCACCGACGAACGCATCCACCTGTTCGCCGCCTGGGGCATCACCATCAGCGGCCACCGGCGCGAGCCGAACGAGTTCCTGGAAGTCCGGCCGCTGGTGCTGAGTCGGGTCCTCGGTATGGTGCGCAGTGGCGAGATCTCCGACGCCAAGACCATGGTGGCAGTGCTGTTTTTCGCCGGTTTCCGATTGGGGCTGTAGCCAAAAGGGGACGATTGCAACACAGTCAATCTGGCACAGCCATCCTGTCGCTAGCGCCGTAATCACTTGTGAATAAACAATTTAGCCAAGTGCAGCTCCATGCAAGTCATCCCGGTATGGTTCCTGCGCTTGGAACCAAGTGACCTCTCACGTCGTTGGGTGACTTGTGGCGCTGACAATGAAAGAGAGCATTCGCGCGGCGAGGCGGCAGCTACCGCCCGCCCGCCCCTTGGAGGGCCTGGATGACAGCCGGGTCGTCCAGACGTTCTTGGACGGTGACGCGCGAGCGTTCACCGAGCTGGTCGTCCGTTACCAGACCAGGCTGCTGAACTTCGTCTACCGTACTATCGGCGACCGCGAGCGCGGGGAGGACCTGGTACAGGAGGTCTTCATCCGCGTGCATCGTCATCTGCACCGGTTCGACCAATCGAAGAAGTTCTCGACGTGGATCTACACCATCGCGTCAAACCTCGCCAAGAACGAGCTGCGGAACCGGAGCCGGAATCCGCTGGTCCTTTTCCAGGCGATCAAGAAGCAGTGGGACGCCGATCACCGGCCGCTCCAGTTCGAGGACTCCAGCTCGCGCCCCGACGATCTGTTCCACAAGCGGCACCTCCGGGAGCTGGTCGAGCGGTCCGTGGCCCAGCTCCCCGAGCATCACCGGGTGGTCTTCGTGCTGCGGGAGCTGGAGGGGAAGTCCTACGAAGAGATCGCCGAGATCACGAGCTGCAACCTCGGAACGGTGAAAAGCCGCCTTAACCGGGCCCGCAACAGCTTCGCCGCGATCATAGCCCCGCACCTCGACTGACGGGACGCGGGCGGCTCCGCGTTCCACCTGGGAACCCGGGGACGGCCGCCGTGGTACTACCCTGGTCTACGCCTCGGGCTTCGATGAACTGCTGCGAGTTCCGCGAGAACTACTCCGACTTTGCTGACGGCCTGCTCGACCAGGCCGCCGAGATCGACGCTCGGCATCACCTGGCCGAGTGTGCCGCCTGCCATCGCTTCGACGCGGCTTTCCGAACCGGCGTCGGGATGTTGAGAGAGATACCAGGGGTAACGCCGTCGCGATGTTTCGCCGAAAACCTCATTCAAAAGATCAGGCACGAGGCTTTCTCGGCGACTCCCGCCCTGCGCCGCTGGTCGGGCGCGGCCGGCGCGATGCTGATCGTCACCGTCATAGGTATCATCGGCTGGGATTACCGCGGCCGCGGGGAGGAGGGTACTCGTCCGGCGGCGCCGGCCAGGCGCTTCCCCGATGGTGCGCCGATCTGGGGCATTCGGAGCAACTCGGCGCTTCGCTTCGGCCACGACTCGGCTCTCTACGCCGAAAACCCCTTCCGCCCCGTCCCCGCCGCGACCGATACCCACCGCACGCTCTACGCCGGCCAACTGAGGTTCGAGACCCGCGCGGTCTGGGCCGGCCGCTAGCCCGGAGAAGGCTTTTGCGGGGTGGCCTTTCGGGCTAAGTTGCGCCCGATGCCCGCTCTCGATTTCGATGCGCTGCTGCGGTCGCTCAAAAAGGGCGAAATCCGACCAGCCTATTATTTCCACGGCGCCGAAGACCTCCTGAAGGACGACGCGTTGAGAGGCCTCCTCGCGACGGGGCTCGATCCCTCGACGCTGGACTTCAACCTGGATCGCCGCCGCGCCTCCGACACTTCGGCGGAAGACTTCCATGCACTTGCCCAGACGCCGCCGATGCTGGCGGCGCGCCGGGCCGTCGTGCTCACCGAAGTGGAGTCTCTGCAGCAGCGACGGCCCAAGGCGCAGGCCTTGCACGCAGCGCTGACCACCTATCTGCGGCGGCCGTCGCCGGAAACGCTCCTCATCCTGGTGCAATCGTCAGGAGAGAAGAACAAACCGGATCCCGCGTTCGCCAAGCTCGCGACGTCGGTGGCGTTCGACCCACTGAAGCCGGAGCGGGTGGGCAGGTGGATCCGCCACCGGGCCGGGGCCGAAGGTCTCATGCTGGACGACCATGCGGCGGAGCACCTCCAGGCGGCCGTCGGTGACGACCTGGCGCAGCTCGCGGCCGAACTTGCGAAGCTCAAGGCCGCGGTCGGCGACCGCACCGCTACCATGGATGACGTCGCGGACCTCGTCGGGGTCCGGCACGGTGAGACGGCTCACGACTTGGTGGATGCCGTGACCAGGCGCCGCTTCGCGGACGCGGCCCGGATGATCCCATTCCTGCTCAACGGCCCCGGCGTCACCGGGGTGAGACTGGTGACCGCGTTGGGGGTCGCCCTCAACGGAGTGGCGCTGGCCCGCGCCTGCCTCGATGCCGGTGCGGCTCCCGGCGCCGCACGCCAGCGGCTCGAGAGCGCGATCGAAGCCGCGCGGCCGGCGAACCTCCGCGGCTATGACAACGAAGCGTCGCGCTGGGCCGAGGACGCGGCCGGCTGGAGGGCCGACGACCTCCAGGCCGCGCTCACTGCCCTGTTGGGCGCGGATAGGCGGCTCAAGGCAACGTCGCTCGGCGGAGAGGCGGAAGTGGTCACGGATGCCGTGCTCGCCATGGGCGCGCGCGCCCAGGTGGCGGCGTGAGGAAGCGGGCACGGGCGCACACCCGCACCGGCGCACCGAGCATGCGCGGGGCGCTGTGGCGCCTTGCTGTGCCCCTGTGCGTCGGTGCGGCTGTGCCCGCTCGCCTATGCGCGCAGGACGACCCCGCCATCCGCTCCGCCGTCCAGCTCGCCACGGAAGGCCGGGGCGACTCGGCACGACGCATGGTGGAGTCCGTGCTGGCCGGCGCGCGGCCCGGCGACTCCGGGTTCGTCGAGGCGCTCTACTGGCGCGGGCGGCTCGCCACCTGGGGTGACAGCGCCGAACGCGACTTGAGGCGTGTCGCGCTCGAGTTCTCGACGTCCCGCTGGGCCGACGACGCGCTGCTCCAGTTGACGCAGCTCGCGATGGTGGCCGGCAACCCCGCCTCCGCCCGCGCGCTCGCCGAACGGATCCGCAGCGACTATCCCGGCAGCGACCTCCGCGCGCGCGCCGCGTTCTGGGCGGGCCGTGCGGCCCTCGAGATGGACGATGTCCCGGGAGGGTGCGCGGAGCTCGACTCGGCCCGCACCGAGGCACCGGACGACATCGAATTCCAGAACCAACTGCGTTACCATAGGACCCGCTGCCCGGCCGCCCGGCCGGCGGCTCCCGACCCCCCGAGCGCGCCGCCCGTTCCGGTGACCGCGGCTTCGCTTCAGCCTGACCCAGCGACGCCGGCCCCCGCCGCGAGCTTCCTGGTCCAAGTCGCGGCCTCACGCTCGGACGGCGAGATTCGGCGCTTCGTCGACCTGGTGACCCGGGGCGGCTTTCCCGCGCGCGTCGTACCGGGCCCCGGCGGGTACCGCCGGGTGCGCATCGGCCCTTTCTCGACGTTGCGAGAGGCTGAGGCGGCGGCCCGCGAGGCGAAGCGCATGGTGGGCGGCGAGCCGTACGTGGTCCGCGAGCCGTGACGCTCCCCGGGATCGACCTCAGCACTCCTCTCATGCAGCAGTACCGGGAGATCAAGGCGAGGCACCGCGACGCCATCCTCTTTTTCCGGATGGGCGACTTCTACGAGATGTTCGAGGAGGACGCGGAGGTCGGGGCCCGCACGCTCGGCCTCACGCTCACGAGCCGGAACAACGGGGCGGCAGCGGAGACGCCGCTTGCGGGCGTGCCGGTGAAGGCCGCCGCCACCTACATCAAGCGCCTGGTGGAACGCGGCTTCCGGGTGGCCATCTGCGAGCAGGTGGAGGACCCGAAGGCGGCGAAGGGCATCGTGAAGCGCCAGGTCGTCGAGGTGGTCACGCCCGGCGCGGTGATGGCGGACGACCTGCTGGACCAGCGGCGCAATACGTTCATCGTCGCGATCGGCGTTTCCGGTGAGCACGCCGGGCTCGCCGCCATCGATCTCTCGACCGGCGAGTTCCTCCTCGAACGCGCGCGGCATGCGGACCTCGAGGCCGTGCTGGAGCGATACCGGCCTTCCGAGGTGCTGGTCCCCGAAGGGGCCGCCGCGCTCGCGCCGGCAGCCACGCTGGTGACGCGTCGCGACGGGTGGGAATTCGATCCGGTGCTCGCGGGCGAAGAACTGTGCCGCCGGTACCACATCGCAACGCTCGGCGGACTCGGCCTCGGGGCGGACGATGCGCCGGCCATCGGGGCGGCGGGCGCACTCCTACGCTACCTCGCTGATCTCCAGCCGTCGGGCCTCCCGCAACTCAGGCGGCCGGTCGCGAAGCGGGTGGACGAGATCCTCTACCTCGATGCGATGACGCGGCGGAACCTGGAGCTGGTGGAACCGCTGCGGCAGGACCGGGACGCCACCCTCCTCTGCGCGCTGGACCGTACCGTCACACCGATGGGGGCGCGCCTGCTGCGCCAATGGCTCGTGGCGCCCTTGACCGGTATCGAGGCGATCGGGCGCCGCCATGCCGCGGTCGAGGCGCTGGTGGCCGACGAAAGCCGGCGCGCGGCCCTGCGCGACGCGCTGGACGGGGTGCGCGACGTCGAGCGACTCGGCGCGAAGGCCGCGGCACGGCGCGCCACCCCGCGCGACCTGGGAGGGATGCGGGACTCGCTCGAGCGGCTCCCCAGGGTGGGCTCGTTGCTGGACGGCCTTTACGGTCTGGGCGACGGCTTCGACGACCTCCACGATCTCGCGGTGCTACTCCGCGGCGCCCTGGCGGACCGCCCGCCCGCGGCGCTGGGCGACGGCGACACCCTTCGTCCCGGCTCCGACGCCGCGCTCGACGAGCTGCGCGGGCTGCGCGACGGCGGCAGGAGCTACATCGCCGGGCTCCAGGGGCGCGAGCGGACGCGCACCGGCATCGGGTCGCTCAAGGTGGGATTCAACAAGGTCTTCGGCTACTTCATCGAGATCACCAAGGCCAACAAGGACCTGGTTCCGGCGGACTACGAGCGCCGCCAGACGTTGACGGGCGCGGAGCGCTACGTCACTCCCGAGCTGAAGTCGTACGAGGAGAAGGTGCTCGGCGCGGAGGAGGAGATCGCGCGGCTGGAGGAGCGGCTCTTTGGCGAGCTGCGGGATCGGATCGGCGAGCAGATTGCGCGCCTCCAGGAGACGGCGTCCCGGGTGGCCGCCGCGGACGTGCTCGCCACTTTCGCGGATGTCGCGGTGCGGGAGCGCTATGTGCGCCCTGCGCTCACCGCCGAGTTCGCGCTCGACCTCAAGGAGAACCGGCACCCGGTCGTCGAGCGGATGATGCCGCGCGAGTCGTTCATCCCGAACGATGTGAGGCTCGACGCCGAGCGCCAGATCATGATCGTGACGGGCCCCAACATGGCAGGCAAGAGCACGGTGCTGCGTCAGGTGGGCCTCGCGGTCGTGATGGCGCAGGCCGGCTGCTTCGTCCCAGCCCGCGCGGCGACGATCGGCGTGGTGGACCGGCTCTTCACGCGGGTGGGGGCGAGCGACGACCTGGCGCGCGGGCAGAGCACCTTCATGGTCGAGATGAGCGAAACGGCGGCGATCCTGCACACCGCGACGCGGCGGAGCCTCGTGCTGCTGGACGAGATCGGCCGCGGCACGTCGACCTACGACGGGGTCGCGATCGCCTGGTCGGTGGCCGAACACCTGCACGAGCAGGTGGGCTGCAAGACGATCTTCGCCACGCACTATCACGAGCTGACCCAGCTGGCCGACCGATTCGCGCGGGTAGTGAACGTCAACGTCGCGGTGCACGAGTCTGGTGAAGAAGTCGTCTTCCTCCATCGCCTGAAGCCGGGCGGCGCCGACCGGTCGTACGGCATCCACGTGGCGCGTCTCGCCGGCCTGCCCGACACCGTGATCGCGCGCGCCCGGCAGGTGCTCGGCACGCTCGAGGCCGGGCACCGGGTGACGGCCGCGCCGGAGCCGCGCGATCAACTCGCCCTGTTCACGCCCTCGGAGGACCCGCTGGTCTCCGAGCTCAAGGCACTCGACGTGGACGGCCTCACTCCGCGTGAGGCTCTGGCGCGCCTCGCCGACCTTCAGGCCCGCGCGCGCGGCAACGCGCCGGAGCGCGGCCCATGAAGCGGGCGCGCCGGCGCGCCGGCGCGTTGAGCGTGCTCCTCGTTTGCGCCTGCTCGGGCCGGCGCGAAACGCCCGAAGAGCGCCCGCCGGAAGGCCAGAACGACGTGCCGGTCGCGGTCAACGGCGAGTCGCCGTTCCAGTACCCATCGAACCTGTACGACGAGGGCGTGGAGGGCGAGGTACGCCTCCGGCTTTTCGTGGACGCACTCGGTCACGTGCACCCCGAATCGACAAGGGTGGCCGAGTCGTCGGGGACGCCGGCGCTCGATTCGGCCGCGATCGCCGGAGCCGCGCTGCTGCGGTTCGCTCCCGCGCACCGGAACGGCGCGCCGGTCGGCGTAGCTTTCTTTCAACCGGTGATCTTCCGGCGCCGCGCCACTTCGGGCGCGGCACCCCTACAGTGAGCGATCGCCTGCGCGTCTACGACAACATCCTGCAGGCGATCGGCGGAACGCCATTGGTGCGGCTGAATCGCGTGACGCGGGGCATCCGCACCCCGGTGTACGCCAAGGCGGAAAACCTCAACCCCGGCGGCTCGGTCAAGGACCGCATCGGCCTCGCGATGATCGAGGCGGCGGAGCAGAGCGGCGCGCTCAAGCCGGGTGGGGTGATCGTCGAAGGGACGAGCGGCAACACCGGGATCGGGCTCGCGATGGCGGCGGCCATCAAGGGCTACCG
Source organism: Gemmatimonadales bacterium (assembly GCA_030697825.1). Lineage (NCBI taxonomy): Bacteria > Pseudomonadati > Gemmatimonadota > Gemmatimonadia > Gemmatimonadales > Gemmatimonadales bacterium. The sequence goes on from JAUYOW010000041.1 coordinate 15,201, forward strand.
CTGCATCTTCACTATCCCCGACAAGATGTCCACCGAGAAGATCCAGTTGTTGCGCGCGTTCGGCGCCGAGGTGATCGTGGTGCCGACGGCCGTGCCTCCCGATCACCCCGAGTACTACATCCAGAAGGCGAAGTCGATCGTCGCCTCCACGCCGGGCGCGATCCTGGCGGACCAGCACTTCAACCCGGCTAACCCTGAGGCGCACTACCGGACCACCGGTCCCGAGATCTGGGAACAGACCGAGGGCAGAGTCACGCACTTCGTCTGCTCGGCCGGCACGGGCGGCACGGTGTCGGGTGCCGGCCGCTATCTCAAGGAAAAGAACCCGAAGGTGCAGGTGATCGCCGGCGACCCGGTGGGCTCGATCTACACCGAGTACGCCAAGACGCATCAAAAGGGCGAGGGCTTTCCGTACAAGGTCGAAGGGATCGGCGGCGACAAGATCCCGACGTCACTGCACTTCGACGTGATCGACGAATGGATCTTCGTCTCGGATGCCGAGGCGTTCCGGATGGCACGGCGGGTGACGCGCGAGGAGGGGATCTTCGTCGGCGGCTCGACCGGCCTCAACGTGTGGAGCGCGCTCGAGGCCGCCCGTCGGATCGACGACCCCGACGCCATGGTGGTCACCATCCTCTGCGACACCGGCGAGCGCTACCTGTCCAAGGTCTACGACGACAACTGGATGCGTGAGAACCAGATGCTCCCCGAGGAGCGCGTGACGGCGGAGACGCTTCTGGAGGGGCACGCGCCCGGGATCCCGCCACTGGTGTCGGTGGCGCCTGCGGCCAGCGTGCGGCAGGCCCTCAACCTCATGTCCACGTACCACATCTCGGAGATCCCGGTCATCGACGGGAGTGACTGCGTGGGCTCTCTCTCCGAGGCGGCGCTGATGGCGCGCACCCTTGAGGACGGGAAGCTGCTGGAGCGCGCGGTCACGGACGTGATGGGCTCGCCGTACCCGGTGGTGGATGTCCACCTTCCCCTGGAACGGCTCACCGCCCTGCTATCTCGCGACACGCCCGCGGTCCTGGTACGGCGGGACGGCAAGCTCGGAGGCATAGTCACGCGCTACGACGTGCTGCGCCAGGTCTCGGGGATCCGGTGAGGATCACGGTCCTCACCGGAGGTACTTCGAGCGAGCGCGACGTGGCACTCGCGTCGGGACTCCAGATCGCTGCGGCGTTGCGCACCCGCGGGCACGAGGTCAGCATGGTGGACCTCGCTACCGGTTTCGTCTCGCCCGAGCACGAGGCCGCGCTGCTTCCCGGCGGCGTGGGCCGCGAGCCGCCGCCGCTCGCCCGGCTCAAGGAACTGGAGCGCGGCATGCTCTCGGCCGGCCTGGGAGAGGTGCCTGGGGTGCGGGAGGCGGATGTGATCTTCCTCGCGCTGCACGGGGGCCAGGGCGAAGACGGCACGGTGCAGGCGGTGCTCGACGTGATCGGGGTCCCGTACACGGGTAGCGGGCACCTCTCCTCCGGACTCGCGATGGACAAGGACCTCACCAAGCGGGTACTGCGCGACAGCGGCGTGAAGGTCGCGGACTGGCTGATGGCGCCCGTCACCGCGGGCTCCGTACAGCGTGCGATCGGCTTCCCCTGCGTGGTCAAGCCGTCCCGGGAAGGCTCGTCGGTCGGGCTCGCGCTGGTGCGCCGGCCGGAGGACCTCGCGCCGGCGATCGAGCTGGCCTCGCTGTACGACCGCGAAGTCATGGTCGAATGCTTCATTCCGGGTCGAGAGCTGACCGTCGGGATCGTCGGGGACCACCCGCTGCCCGTGGGCGAGATCGTTCCGAAGCACGAGCTGTTCGACTATGAGTGCAAGTACACCCCGGGGATGGCTGAGGAGATCTTCCCCGCGCCGATCGACGCCGCGCTAGCCGCCGAGACCCAGGAGGCCGCGTTGCGAGCCCATCGCGCGCTCAAGCTCGGCGGGTACAGCCGGATCGACTTCCGCCTCGGGGCGAACGGTGACATCTTTTGTCTCGAAGCCAACACCCTCCCTGGGATGACCGCGAACAGCCTCATTCCCAAGGCCGCGCGGGCGGCGGGAATGAGCTTTCCCGACCTGTGCGAGGCGATCTGCCGCCTCGCGCTCGGTGCCCGAGGAACAAAGCCGTGAAGCCGGGGATACCTCTCGGCAGGACCGCATGAGCTACGACGGATCTCCATTCGCATTGACGCCGTGGGTGCGTCGCCTGCTGATCGCGACAGGCACGGTCTACCTGTTGCAGTTGACGGTGTTCACTGACCCGTGGCTGACCGAGACTTTCGGGTTCGAGCCGTCGCTGGCGCTGCGCCAGCCGTGGGCACTCCTGACCTACGCGTTCCTCCACGGCTCGTTCCTCCATCTCCTGGCCAACTCGATCGGGCTCTTCATGTTCGGCCCGCCGGTCGAGGGTCGTTTCGGGTCCCGCACGTTCATCCGTCTCTGGCTGTTCTCCGTTCTGGGGGGCGCGCTACTCAGCCTGGCGCTCGTGCCCTTCGGCGGGAACGGGATCATCATCGGCGCTTCGGCCGGGCTGTACGGCGTGATGCTCGCATTCGTGCTCGAGTGGCCTGACGCCCCGGTGCTGATCTTCCCGTTCCCTGTCCCCGTCAAGGCGAAGTGGCTCGTGTTGTTCTTCGCGGTCTTCTCCCTCTGGGCGGGTGTCATGGGCGTGCAGGACGGCACCGCGCACTTCGCGCACCTGGGAGGGTTCGCGGCGGCCTTCCTCTACTTGCGCGCCGGTACCCTGCTGAGCCGCTCCCGCACCAGCGCCGTGGCCGAGCACGCGCCCGCCGTCCTCGTGCGGCCGCCATCGGCGGACGCCGCCCGCCGGTCCGAACCGTTCGGGCCGACCCGCCGCCGCGGCCAGGACGACTCCGTGCTCGCCGAAGTGGACCGGGTGCTGGACAAGATCTCGGCGGGCGGACTCGAGAACCTGACGCCGGATGAGCGGCGCTTCCTCGACGAGATGAGCAAGAGGTTCCAGCAGGACCACTGACATGATCCGCGTGGCCATGGGCGACGAGCCCGTCCCCTTCCGCCACGCGGTCGAGTTGATGGTCGAGGCGATCCGCGAAACCTCGGCGCCCGGCGGAGTGGATGACGTCGTCAACTACGGCTTCACTTCATCCGCTGCCGAGACGATCCGCGAGGTGCTGGCGCGAACGCCGTAGCGCTCTCCCTCGCCCTCGCGCTCGCGCAGCACGACTCGCTGCTGGCGCGTGCGGAGTCGCTGCTGGCCGGAGGCCGGCTCGCGGAGGCGCGCCGGATCGCCGAGCGAGTCGAACGCACGCGCCCTGACGATCCGCATTCCCTCACCCTGCTGGGCCGGATCCAGCTCGCGTGGCCCGTGATAGGCCGATACCGCGCCGAGTCTCTCCTCACCCGTGCGGGCGCGCTCGACCCCTCCAACCCCGAGCCGTTCTACTACTTGGGCAAGGTCGGCCTGGCACTCCGGGGGGACGACGGTGAGATGATCTCGCGGCCCGCCCTGGTGCACGTGCTGGAACTCGACCCGCACTACCGTGACGCGTGGGCGCTCTGGACGACGCTCTATCGCGGTGACGCCGAGCGGCGAGCCGCGGTGACCGCATTGGCGCGGCATGCGGGTGACGGGGTCGCGGACTTGTGGCGAGCCGGGCTCCTGGTGGAGCTCCGGCGCTACGACGAGGCCGTGTCGCTGTTGGCCGAGGCGATCGGTGCCGCGCCGCGCGATCCGGCCCCGCGCGGGCTCCTCGCCCGGCTACTCTTCGAGCAGCGGAGAGATGACGAGGGTGCGCGGGCGTACGATTCGGCGTTGCGCGTAGCGGACCGTGATACGGGCGGCGTGCTGTGGCGCCAGGTGCGCAGCATCGCTACGCCCGCCGAGCGCGGGGCGTACGGACTCGCCGCCCCCGAGGAGCGCGAAGCGCTGCTGCGGCTGTTCTGGGCGCGGCGCGAGCCGGATCTGAGGACGCCGCTCAACGAGCGGATCGGAGAGCACTTCCGGCGGATGATGGAGGCCCGGCGGGCCTTTGCCCTTCTCCATCCCAATTCCCGCTTCCACCACTCGCGCTCGTGGCGCACCCTCGCCGGAGGTCTCGGTGCGCCGCCCGGCGCGGACCTCGAGGCGATCTCGCGCGGCGTCGCGGAAGGGCGGGCGACGAGAGTCACGGACGCGCCGGTCGCCGCCGGCCTCGGAGGCCGTCTCGACGGAGACAGCGAGGAGACGGCGAACCTGGAGGACTACCTCGACGACCGCGGCCGCATCTTCGTTCGCTACGGCACCCCGGGAGAGCGCCTGGTCTGGGGGCTCGACACTGAGACGTGGCGTTACTACCTGCCCGATGGAATGTTGCAGGTAACCTTCGCCCGCCGCACCGGGGGATTCGGCTTCTCCGGCGACCAGGTCGTGACCCCGGTCGTCGCGGGCGAACTCGAGTCGGCGCGCCGCCTGCTCGCCACGGACCGGCCGGACCTCGACGCTCGGCTCAGTTTCGTCTTCTGGCCAGCCGCGTTCCGGCACGGGGTGGACGGCGTCTCGGAGTTGGTGCTTTTCCCCTCCGGCGTCGATGCGACCGCCGTGCTGCTCGACGGCGGTGGACGCGAGGTGGCGCGCGATACGGCGACGGGACGGGCGCTGCACCTGGTCGCGCCGCCCGGGCGCTACGTGCTCGCCCTCGACGCGGAGCGCGACGAGCGCATAGGCCGGTTCCGCGGCGCCGTCCAGCTCCCGAGATTCGGGGCGGACTCGCTCGCCGTCTCGAGCCTGCTGATCGCTGCCGGTGCGGTCCCTCCGGAACGCGGCGCGCTCGAGCGCGCCGCGCCCGCCGGCCTGCGCCTCCGGGCCGATACTCCCATGCGCTTCTACGCCGAGGTGTACGGGCTCGGCGGCGCGGACGGCATGTCCCGCTACCAGGCGACGTATCGCTTCGAGCGGGAGGGCGGCGGGTTCCTCGGTCTGCGCGGTCGCGAGCGGATCACGAGCGTGAGTCTAACGCGCGAGCAGCCCGCTGACATGACTATCATGGAATCGCTCGTCATCGACCCGGGCCGGCTGCCGCGCGGGCACTACCGGATGCACCTGGAGATTCTCGATGCGGTGCGCGGTACGCGCGCGGCGAGTGCATCGCTGGAATTCGACCTTCGGTAGAACGAAAGTCTTCCGCGGGCCAACGTCCGTCTTGACGTCCTGCCGTCTTTCCCCTGTATTTGTTCGGCCGCGTGATCATCAACCTCGTCCCAGAGTTTCTCGCCACGCAGGGCGCGCCCGACCGGGTCGCCGCGTACCGCGACTATCTCGAGCGGCACCGGCAGGTCCTCGCCTCCTACTGGCACAACTACGTGCTCGACCTCGACTCCCCGCCGGCCGAGCAGGTGATCGAGGCGACGCTCGCGGCCGACCGCCGCGACCTGGTGCGGATGCTCGCCGGGGTGGACATCGAGCGCGTCGCGGTCGAGGCGCTGAACTCCGCGTCGGCCGTCCTGGAGGTGGAGCAGGAGCTGGACCTGTACCTGACCGTCGGTGTCGGCGGCGCGAACGCCGGCGAGCTGGTGATAAGCGGCCGGGGGGTCGTCGTGGTCGGCGTCGAACACTTCACCGGCCACGCGAACCCGGAGACGTTCGGGTTGGGGCTCGCGCCCGAGCTGCTGCCGCTGTGGATCGGGCACGAAGTGGCCCACCTGGTGCGGTACACGTCTCCGAACAGCCGTGCCGACCTCAAGCGCATGATCACCGAGGGCGGTGGGACCTTCGACTGCTGGGACATCGGGAGCCGCGCGACGCTCCGTGAGCTCCTGTTGAACGAGGGGGTGGCCGTGCACGCGTCGCGCGCCGCGGCCCCGGGTCACCAGGATGAGGACTACTTCGGCTTCACGCGGCGGCAGTACCGCCGCATGCGCGAGCTGGAGAGTTTCCTCTTCCGCGCGGCGGAGGCCGACCTCGACCGCACGGGCCTCGGGCTGCGCCTGCGTTACTTGACGGGTGGCATGAGCCCTGCGGCGCGTCTCGTGAAGGGTCGGGTACTGCCGGAGCGTTCCGGCTACTATTTGGGAGCCAGGATGGCAGAGGCGCTGGTGCTCGAACGGGGTGTGGCGGCGGCGGCACGTGCCGCCGCGGCGGAGTTCACTTCAGCAGATACGCGTCGCGCCCCCGACCAGGCGGTGGGCGCGTGACCGACGACGCAGCCAACGAACGGCGGGCCAACCGCGAGCTGCGCGAAGTGCTCGACGAGCTGGTCGAGCACGTCCGTTACGTCGCGCGCAACGTCCGAACGATGGGCCAGCAGGACCTCGAGTACGCCGAGGAGCGGCTGGAGTGGCTGGCCGACGAGGTGTGGCGCGCGGCGACCGAACAGATGGAGCGGAAGGGCGGCTAGCGCCTGGGCGGCGGTCCGGCCTGGCGCCGCGCCAGCTCCGCCTCGCGCGACTTGTTGATCAGGAACTGCTGCGGCAGGCTCACCAGGTTCGACACCGCGTAGTACAGGTTAAGCCCCGACGCGAAATTCAAGAAGAGCACCGTCATCATGATCGGCATGACGATGGTGATCATCTTGGCCTGCGGATTGGGCGGCATCCCCATGGTCCCGAGCTTCGACAGCGCCCACATCGACCCTCCCATCACGACCGGAATGATGAACAGCGGGTCGCGCTGGGATAGGTCCGGCAGCCAGAGAAACGCCACGCCGCGCAGCTCGATGGTGCTATTGAAGACGAAGAAGAGCGCGAGCAGGATCGGCAGGGGCAGAAGCATGGGCAGGCACCCGCCCACCGGATTCACCTTGTGCTCCTTGTACAGCTTCATCATCTCCGACTGGAGCTTGGCGGGGTCGTCCTTGTGGCGGGTCTGGATGTCCTTCAGCAGCGGCTGGACGGCCTGCATCGCCACCTGGCTCTTCATCGCCTTCTGGTTCAGCGGCCAGAGCGCGAGCCGCACCATGATCCCGAAGAGCACCAGCACGAGACCATAGCCCAGTTTCAGGTTCTCGTGCATCCAGATGAACAGCCGCGTTATCCACGAGGCGACCGGCATCACGATGGGACTGAACTTCCAGCCATAGGGCGAGGCCCGGTCGAGCGATCGGCCCAACGGGTGCAGCTCCCGGTACTCCTGCGGCCCGAGGTACGCATCGTAGCGGAACCGGCCGTCGGGCCCCACCGGCATGGTGACCCAGGTATGCGCCGTCGTGGAAAACTTGCCGACGCGCAGCCCGCCCGTCAGCAGCGCGCCGCCGAACGCCGGGTGCGTGCTGTCCCTGGAAAGGAGCGCCCCCATGAAGTACTTCGACTTGACCGCTACCCAGTCGAAGGGGCCGTCGACCACGGTCGCGGTGTCGGGCTTCAGCGAGCGGAACGGGTGGTTCTCGACGCTAGTCCGCCGCACGGCCACCCCATAATGGCGGTAGTTGTCGACGCTGTCCCCTTCGAGGTTGGGGAAACCGGCTCCGAGGCCGATCAGCAGCACCGCGCCGCGCCCCTCGAGCCCGCCGACCTCTCCGGTCACCGTGATCAGGTAGTCCCGCCCCGCCCCGCCAGCGTACTCCAGCGCCAGCGTCAGCGGACCAGCGCTGCCCGCCAGGCTCAGCCGGTCGCCCACCTTCGTGAGCGCGAACATGGCGCTGTCCATGCGGACGGTGTCGCTGCCCACCACCAGCCGGTGCAGGAGGACCCGGTCGGCCGGGCGTACCAGGTTCACGACCTCGCCGCGGCGGCCGCCGCGGAACGACCGGTACCCCGGGAACTCCGCCCGATCGATGGCGCCGCCGAGCGACGTCACACGGTAGACCGACCGCGGCGACGCGAGGGATGCGGTGTCGATGACCAGCGCGGGCTCGGCCCGAGCCATCGTCGGTTCGGCGGGCGCACTCCTCGCCGGGGCGCCCGGAGCGGGCGACAGCGCCGCATCCTGGCGCGCAGCCGCGGACGGCGTCTCCACGGCCGCGCCAGGCGCGGGGCGCCTCGGAGCCGGCTTCATGAAGAGCGACGGCACCACGGCGACGATCACCATCAGGAGGATGGCCAGCAGCAGTCGGCGCTCCATCAGCGCTCAGGGAACCGGGTCATAGCCGCCGGCATGAAAGGGGTGACAGCGAAGGATGCGACGCGCGCCCATCCAGCTCCCTCTGAGCGCACCATACCGCTCGATCGCCTGCAGGGCATAGTGCGAGCACGAGGGTGTGTACCGGCACGCCGACGGGAGGAACGGCGCGAACGTCACCTGGTACCCGCGGATCATGAGGACGCAGAATCGCGCGACGATGGACACAAGTACCCTACGATTTCCCGGCGCAATGTTTCGAAGCTGGCCTCGTACGCCGGTGGTCGGGCCCGGAGCCCGACGTCCAGAGGCTCGGACAACGCCGGCAGCACTTCGCGCCTGCCGATCTCACGCAGCTGACGCCGCAAGCGGTTGCGCCGCACTGCGGTATGCGCGTGGCGCGGCACGATCACGGCCAAGCGCGACAAGCCGACAGGGGAAGGCCGGGTGAACAGATCCAGATGATCCGTTCGACGGCGCTTCCCCTGTGTGATGAGCGCGCGGAGCTCGGTGGCGCGCGTGATGCGAGACGACCTCGTCAGCCGTTCCGCCGTCAGCCGCCGTGATGCTTGGACGGTATCCGGACGGTCAGCTGCTTCCGGCCCTTCTTCCGCCGCCGTGATAGCGTCGCACGGCCCCAACGCGTCGCCATTCGGGCGCGAAACCCATGCTTGTTGACGCGCTTGCGGTTGCGCGGGCGATAGCTCGGTTTCACCGTTCTGCCTCTCGAAAAATGGCTTCAGAAAGCCGCGAAACGTACTCGCGGCCGGGCATTTGGGTCAAGGTTGACTTTTCCACATGAGCTTCGTAGGTTCGGGCGCCCTTTAGCACCTCCCCGTTTTCCCAACTTCGGTCTTGATGGAGCAGTCGGCGAAAGACACCTGGAAGCGCCTCCTCGACCAGGCGCGCACTCGTTTGCCGGAACCCACGCTCCGGACTTGGCTGGAACCCGCTGAGGCGGTGAGCCTCGAAGGCGGAAAACTGGTCCTGGCGACGCCCGACCAGTTCGCGGCCGAGTGGAATGAGTCGAAGCACGCGAAGCTCCTCTCGGAGATATCTGCCGAGGTGCTGGGCACCCCTTTGGAGGTGTCCTTCCGCGTGCAGGAAGAGCGGTCTCGTCGGTCGCAAATGGATTTCTTCGTCGCGCCGCCGGTGTCGGCTGGCGCGGTCCCCACGGGGGCCGCGCCGGCCTGGACCATGCCGCTCAACGAGCGGTACACCTTCGGCACGTTCGTCATCGGCAAGTCCAACGAGCTGGCGGCGGCCGCCGCCTACGCGGTCGCTGAGGCCCCCGGCAAGAACTACAACCCGCTGTTCATCTACGGCGCGACCGGCCTCGGCAAGACGCACCTGATGCAGGCCATCGCCCACACGGTTATCGGGCGCTCGCCGGGGATCCGCACCGCCTACATCGGCGCCGAGCAGTTCATCAACGAGGTCATCGAGGGCATCCAGGCCAAGGTGATGCCCGATTTCCGGCGCCGCTACCGCCACGAGCTGGACCTCCTCCTCGTAGACGACGTCCACTTCCTCGAGCGCAAGGAGATGACGCAGGAGGAGTTCTTCCACACCTTCAACGCTCTGCATCAGGCCGGCAAGCAGATCGTCGTGACTTCCGATCGGCCACCCACCGAGATCCCGGGGCTCGAAGCGCGCCTCGTTTCGCGGTTCGAGTCCGGGATGGTAGCCGACATCGGCCAGCCCGACCTCGAGCACCGGACGGCTATCCTCCGCAAGAAGGCCGAGCAGGACCACCTCGAGCTGACGCTCCCGGACGACGTGCTGCAGTTCATCGCCGAGCACGTTCGGAGCTCGGTTCGCGAGCTGGAGGGGTGCATCATCAAGCTGCTCCTCTTCGCCTCGCTGAAGCACCGCGAGATAACGATCGACCTCGCGCGCGAGGCCCTGTCGGACAAGATCAAGGCGGGGAGCGAAGAAGGTGGCGGCAACGGCCGGAAGGGCGCGCCATCGATCGACCGGGTGCAGGAGGTGGTGGCCCGCCGCTGGGGCGTGACGCCGGAGGGGCTCCGCTCTAAGGCGCGTACCAAGCGCCTCACCGTTCCGCGGCAGGTGGCGATGTACCTCGCGCGGGACATGCTGGGGATGCAGCTGGTCGAGATCGGCCAGGCTTTCGGGGGACGCGACCATTCGACTGTGATCCACAGCGTGGACAAGGTGGGGCGGCAGATGGCGCGCGATTACAGCTTCCGCGATCGGGTCGTCCAGGCCCGCAGCGAGTTGTCCGCATAGTGACGTTGGCGCTTTGGGCAAAGGGCGTGGGGAGTGTGGAAGCGTTGGTGACCGGTGGGGAGTAGCGTGAGGACTCCACATCCGTGCGCGGTGGGCGACGGGTGGTAACCCGCCACCGCGATGTCATCTAGCTCGTTCGCCAACAGTTCCACAGACTCTACTACTACTACTAGATTCTATTATAGGAAGGTAGTAACCGTGCTTTCCCCGCACCGCATGAGGGTCGGATGAAGTTCACGATCACACGCGAGAAGCTGCAGGAGGGTCTTCTCGCGGTCGTTTCGAGCGTACCGGCGAAGACGACACTGCCGGTGCTTTCGAACATCCTGATCGAGGCGAAGAAGGACGGTCTCCGCCTTTCGGGGACCGACCTGGACATCGCCGTGTCCACGACGGTCGCCGCGGAGGTCGACGAGGAAGGCGCGATCACGCTGCCGGCGAAGAAACTCTCCGACATCGCGCGCGAGCTGCCTGGATCACCGGTGAGGGTCACGTCGGCGGGCGAGCAGCGCGCCAACGTCGAGTGCGGCAAGAGCAAGTTCCGGCTCCTGGGCCTGCCGCGCGACGAGTTCCCATCGTTCCCGCAGGTGAAGTTCGACGACGCGTGGAAGGTGCTCGCCAAGGAGTTACACAAGCTCATCGGACACGTGGCGTTCGCGGTCTCGACCGAAGAAAGCCGCCCGATCCTGAACGGGGTGCTGTGGGAGTTGCGCAAGGACCGGATGCGGATGGTGGCCACCAACGGCCATCGGCTGGCGCGCATGGAGGTTGCTCTGTCCGGGGCCGGCGGCCAGCAGGCCGACCTCATCGTGCCGCCCAAGGCGCTGGAGCAGATCCGCCGGCTGTTCGGGCCGGACGACGAGGTCGAGATCGCGAAGAGCGAGAACCACCTGGGCTTCCGCACCGCTGGAACCCAGGTCTACACCCGGCTGATCGAGGGGCCGTACCCCAACTACGAGCAGGTCATCCCGCGCGAGAACGACAAGTTCGCCACGGTGGACAAGGTGGCGATGGCCTCGGCGCTCCGGCGGATGAGCATCGTCGCGAGCGACCAGACCCATCGCATCCGGCTGGCCTTGGGCGGCGGGACGCTCAAGTTCAGCGTGCAGACGCCGGACCTGGGCGAGGCTCAGGACGAGATGGCGGTGACGTACGACGGGGATGCGCTGGAGATCGGCTTCAACGCCGCCTACCTGCTCGAGCTCCTGAAGTACATGCCGACCGACGAGGTGCGCTTCACCTTCAAGGCGCCCGAGCGGGCCGCCACGGCGGAGCCGGTGGGGTGGGACGACAGTTCTTCGTACCTCTGCCTGGTGATGCCGCTGAGATTGGTAGATTGAGCCGTTGGCCGTAAGCCGTTGGCCGTTGGCTGCGACGTGCCAGGGGCTAACGACTGACTGACTGGTGACGGTTTCCGGGCCGTCGAGTCCCTCTGGGGCACGGCGGCCGAATCGTTTCGGGGCACGATTGTATCGCGGCGTACCGTGGAATCGTGGCGTATGATGGTGTCCGCCGCGGCGGGCGGGTTCGCGAGCGCCGAGTCCTCCGCGGCTTCGTGCGGAACTTCGACAGGCTCACCGCGCAGACGGCGCAGGATCAGCTGCTGGCGCCAGCGCGTGCGGCCGGGGCGGTAGGCGGGGTTCGACGTGAGCGGATGAGGGAGTGTCGCCACCAGCAGCGCCGCCTGGTCCATCGAGAGCCGTGGCGCGCCGCGCCCGAAGTAGCGTTGGCTCGCCGCCTCCACTCCCCAGAGGTTCGGGCCGAACTCCGCCACGTTCAGGTACAGGGCAAGGATGCGCGGCTTGGTGAGCGCCCACTCGAGCCGGTACGCGATCACCGCTTCCTTGAGCTTGCGGAGCGGATTGCGCGACGGCGACAGGTAGAGGTTCTTCGCGAGCTGCTGGGTGATGGTGCTCGCGCCACGGGGCTGGTCGCGCCGCTCGCGGGCGCTCCTGATGGCGCGCCTCAGCTCGGCGCGGTCGCGCGCATCGCCCCAGGAGAACTCCGGACGCCGGTAACCGAGCGCTTCACGCAGGGCGTGATAGTCGATCCCGTGGTGCGTGAAGAAGGCGTCGTCCTCACCGGCGGTCGCGGCTTTCTCCAGCCAGTCGTTCATGGAGTCGAGCGGGACGGCCCGATAACGGCGCGGCGTGGTGTCGCGCGACGTGGCGAGCTGGCGCTCCCGCATGTTCATGAACGCCGTTTCGGCCGGCCAGTGGGTGCGCCACCAGGACGGTGGCGGCCAGACGAAGCCGAGCCAGAGGGTGAACAACGCGGTAGCGCCGATCGCTAGCAGCAACGGGTTGCGGATCCAGCGCCCGGCGCGCATCCGATCCCTATCGCCGTGGCCGGCCGCGGGCGGGCGGCGGCGCACTGATCATCAACAAGCCGCCGCCGAACGTTTCGGTGTCGATCGCTCCGCGGCCCGAGACGAACAGAGTCGTGCGCGCCCTCGGCGTGCCCCACTGCAGCGCGAGAGTGGCACGGCGTCGGCCGAGCCCTGGCGTCAGATCGGTGCGGATCATGACCGAGAGGCGCTCCCCCGTCCGCACCGTCCAGCCGGTGCGGATCTCGCGGGTGCTCCACCCGTCGGTGGAGACGAGCCAGTCCACGCCGGCACGCAGGCGCCCGCCGAGCAAACTCAGCGATGCGGCAGGCACGAGCGTTTCCTCCAGCATGGTCTCCGCCACGATGGGCGACCCGATGTCCCGCCAGACGACGGACAGGTCCAGGTGCGGGCTCACGGCGAGGCGCGTGGCGACGTCCCACGCCGAGGAGCGCGCGTCCCCGCGGTACCAGCGCTTCGCGGCGCCGGCCGAGAAGACGGGATCGCCGAGGCCGAGTCCGATCGCGTAGACGTTGGCGGCCCGCTCGGGCAGGTTCCCTCCGGCGCTCGCTCCCGCGGGCAGGCGGTTGTGGCTCCAGCCGAACGCGAGATTGCGGCTGGCCGCGAAGAGGCCGAACTGGCTCACGCGGGTGTCCAGCGGAGAGCGCTCGATCGCCAGGTCCGCGCCGACGCTGGCTTCGGTACGCCTCACCAGGCCGGCTGGGTTCACCCAGAGGGCTCGCCCGTCGCTGGCGTCGGTCGTGAGCAGGTAGCCGGCGGGTTGCGCCGGAAAGAACTGCGCGGCGGCAGCACGGGGGAGGGCTGCCGCCGCGAGAACGGACCAGGTGGCGAGCGCTAGCGCCCGCCCGGCCATCACGGCAGGCGCGTCACGGACGCGCGCTGGACGCGGTGGGTCGACACCTGCATGCCCGCCGAGACGACGTTGACGTTCACGTCGGCGGTGTCAGCCGACGTGCCGCCCAGGTAGACGCCGGCGGCGGAAACGAACTGCTCCGCGGCGTTGCGGCCGGTGCCGCTGAACTCGAGCGACTGTCCTTGTGCCTCGCCGGTGCCGGTCATCGTGTAGGTGCCGGTCGTGCTGAGGTGCAGCACGCGGACGCCGTCGCGGTCCTCCCATCCGACGACGCGGTGCTGGCGCGCGATGTTCATCGTGAGATTCACGCCGGGCGCCGGCACGTGGCGGGTGATCGTGTCCGGCCAGGTCGTCCCGACGCCGATCGCCCCGACAGGCAACTGGGGCAGGAGCTCGCGCAGCTCCACGGAGAGTCCCTGGACCGCGGGGTTGGCGGAATCGGCGGACGTCATGGCGACCGGTTGCCCGGTCGGAGTGAAGACGAGGCTCACCGCGCGCCCGCGTGCGGCGCCCAGCCCATCGTTGCCGGGCCCGGTCCCGGATGCGGAATCTATCGTGACCGCGACACCCACATTCGCGCCGGCCGCGCTGACGACCGCCGAGATGTAGAGATGGGAGTCGAACGTTTGCTGTTGACCCATCACCTCGACCGAGCCCTCGGTCATCGTGTGGTAGCGCCCCGCGCCCGGCGCATAGCGGAGCGTGGAAGGATCGCGAGGCGGCGCGGGGGCTGGGGCCCTCGCGGCGACCGGCGCCGGCGCCGCCGGCGGCGACGAGCGTCCGGCGCAAGCCGCGGCAGCGGCGGTAGACATGACCAGCGTGAGTCGGCGACGCATCGGCGAGATCCCTCCCGGGTCGTTGGCGGCCAGGCACCTACGACAGCGCCGCGAAGCGGATCCTGCCGCGTCGCGGCGCCGAAGGCGGAGCCGTAAGCCGAGTTCTGTTCGGCCCGAAGGCCGGACGGTCATCTCTCTGGGATGGCGGTCGCCCGCCACCTCGTGCAGCCTACCCGCGGCTCACCGTTTCCGGTGTGGTCGGTCCGGGCCGGACCTCGCCGCCTATTTGGCCTTGCTCCGGCTGGGGGTTGCC
>JAUYOW010000042.1 GCA_030697825.1 Gemmatimonadales bacterium
CCGCACCGTCAACGGGGCCATTCGAATCCGCCGGGGCACGTAGCAGCCGCTTGCCCGCGGGTCCCGTCAGGGGTACAATCGCCCCTCCACCCGGAGGGGCGATGTCGTTCGAGCCGTTCGTGATGGAACGCTGGCAGAGCACCTGGGAAAACCGGGTTCGCTACAACCTGTCGGAAAGCGGCGTCCACCCGATGAGCACCCGCGAGCTGCTCGTGCTCGCCGGCGCCGCCGCCGACCCGCTCCTCGGCCTCGCCCTCGGCTACCCGCAGTCCAACGGCACCGAGCGGCTGCGCGCGGCCATCGCGGCGCACTACCCCGGCGCGACGCTCGATCACGTCCTCGTCACCAACGGCAGCGCCGAAGCGAACTACCTGAACTGCTGGCGCCTCATCGAGCCGGGCGATGGCGTCGCGATCATGCTCCCCAACTACATGCAGACCTGGGGGCTGGCGCGGACCTTCGGCGCCGAGGTGCGGCCGTTCCACCTCCGCGAAGCCAATGGTTGGAATCCCGATTTCGCGGAGATCGACGCCGCCATCGCGCCCGGGACGAAGCTCGTCATCGTCACCAACCCGAACAATCCGACTGGCAAGGTCTTGGCGAAGGACGCGGTGGACCGGATCGTGGCGCGCGCGGACGCCGTGGGGGCGTGGATCCTCTCGGACGAGGTGTACCTGGGCGCCGAACGTGCGGGCGGGCTGACGCAGTCGCTGTGGGGCCGGAGCGAGCGGGTGATCGTCACGAACGGGCTCTCGAAGGCCTATGGCCTGCCGGGACTCCGCATCGGCTGGTGCGTCGCGCCACCCGCGCATGTCGCGGAGCTGTGGGCGCGCAAGGACTACACGACCATCGGCCCCACGGTGATGAGCGACGCGCTGGCCGCACTCGCGCTCGCGCCGGCAACGCGCGCCCAGATCTTCGAACGGACCCGCGGGATCATCCGGTCCAACTGGGACGTGCTGGAGCGGTGGATGGCCGGGATGGATGGCGAGTTCACCTACCGGCCACCCGACGCGGGAGCCATCTGCTACGCGCGCTACCGGTCGACGGCGAACTCCTCGGCGCTCGCGGAAGTCCTGCGGCGGGACCACGACGTGCTCATCGTGCCGGGCGACCAGTTCGGCATGGACCGCTTCGTGCGGCTCGGCTTCGGCTCTCCGGTGGAGGACCTGGAGGCCGCGCTGGCGCGGGTCGCGTTAGCTTTCCGGCAGGTGGGGGACTAGCACCGTGGGGCCGATGGTCGTGTAGTCCGTGCGCGCCCACAGCTCCGCGACATGCGCGGGTGGCGCGACGCACCCGCCGATGCGGAGTCCCGGCAGGCCATAGGCCTTCGAGAGCCCGGTCGTGCCGATCACCCGCTCGC
>JAUYOW010000043.1 GCA_030697825.1 Gemmatimonadales bacterium
GTGTTCTTCGCGTTCGCGCTCATCGCGTACGTGATGGTGCGGAACTCGGAGCGCAGCCAGGCGAGGGGCTAGGCCTGCCGTGCGCCGGCAGCCGGTCAGCGTCCTGAAGGACGCGCTCGGCGAGGGCGCGTTCTGAAGAACGCTCCGTGTTACCTTTTTCCGCGTGCTCAAGCTCGCTACTTGGAACGTCAACTCCGTGCGGATGCGCCTCGACCGACTCCTCGGTTGGCTTTCGCGCGAGCAGCCCGACGTCGTCTGCCTCCAAGAACTGAAGGTCACCGACGACGACTTCCCGCGCGCCGAGCTGGAGACCGCCGGCTGGCAGCTTGCGGTGCACGGGCAGAAGACCTACAACGGCGTCGCGATCCTGTCCCGCGCCAAGCTCGAGGACGTCACCATCGGCATGGGTGATGGGGTGAGTGACCCGGAGGCGCGACTCATCTCCGCCCGCACCTCGGGAGCGCGCGTGGTGAGCGCGTACGTGCCTAACGGGAAGACCGTCGGCTCGGACAAGTGGACCTACAAGCTCGAGTGGTTACGGCGGCTTCGCGGGTATCTCGGCCGGACCGCCGACCCCGCGCAGGCCCTGGTCCTTTGCGGAGACTTCAACGTCGCCCCCGAGGACCGCGACGTCGCGCGGGTGGACGAGTGGAAGGGCACGGTGCTCTGCCACGAGGAGGCGCGCGCGCGCCTGCGCGAGATCGTGGCTTGGGGCCTCGTGGACGCGATCCGGCTCCACCACGCCGGCGACGGACCCTACAGTTGGTGGGACTACCGGATGCTCGGCTTCCCGAAGAACAACGGGCTGCGGATAGACCACATCCTCGCGACCCGGCCGCTCGCGGAGCGATGCGCCGAAGCCTACGTGGTCCGCGACGAGCGCAAGGGGAAGCAGCCTTCCGATCACGCGCCCGTCGTGGCGGTCTTCCAGGCGTAGACCGATTTGCGTCGGGAAGCGATTCCGGCGTATACCTGTCGCTGATGACCACATCCCCTGTCGACCCCGCGGCTTTCACGGCCTTCGAGCATGAGGGCTGGCAGCGCGTCGCCGACCGCTACCACGGCCGCTTTCGCGAGGTCACGACGCAATCCATCGAGCCGCTGCTCGATGCCGCCGGCGCCGGGCCCGGCGTGCGGCTTCTCGACGTCGCGAGCGGGCCTGGATACGTGGCCGCCACGGCCGCCAAACGAGGGGTGCTGGTGACCGGTCTGGATTTCGCGGCGGCGATGGTGGACCTGGCGCGCCGGCTCCACCCCGGCGTCGAGTTCCGCGAAGGCGACGCGCAGGCACTGCCGTTCGACGACGAGAGCTTCGACGCCGTCGTGATGAACTACGGCATCCTCCACTTGGCCGAGCCGGAGCGCGCGATCCGCGAGGGACTCCGGGTGCTGAGGCCGGGAGGGCGCTACGCGTTCACGGTCTGGGCCGGCGACGCCCGCGGGTTCGCCATCGTCATTGAAGCGGTGGAGCGCCACGGCGACGTGAACGTGCCGCTCCCACCGGGCCCGCCGTTCTTCCAGTTCGGCGAACCCGCGGAGTGCGAGCGCACGCTGCTGGCAGCCGGGTTCAGGGCCGCAAAGACCGTGCGGCTCGATCAGGTGTGGCGGGTCGCGTCCCCAAACACGTTCGTCGACGAGTACCTCGACAGCTCGGTGCGCACCGGTGCGCTGCTGCGGGCCCAGAAACCGGAAGCGCTCGCGGCGATCGGCCGGCAGGTGCGCGAAGTGCTGGAGCAGTACCGGCAGGGTGAGACGGTCGTCCTACCGGTGCCGGCGATCCTGGCGTATGCCACGAAAGCCTAGGCGGCGATCCTCTGCGGCACCGGATCATTCCCGCGGGAACGCCTCAGCTCCTCGCTGAGGCGGCGTGGCTGTTCGAGGAGTACTCCGCGTCGCTCGCCGTGGACTTCGAGGCCGAGGGGGTCCTGCTCGAGGCCGGCGCGCTTCCGGGTGCGTATGGCCCCCCGCCGGGTGCCTGCTGATCGCCGAGGCGGACGGCGTCGCCGCGGGGTGCGTCGCGCTGCGGAAGCTGGACGACGGCGCTTGCGAGATGAAGCGGTTGTTCATCCGGCCGGCGTTCCGCGGTCACGCGCTCGGCAGGGCGCTGGCAGAGGCCATCGTGGAAGAGGCGCGGCGGCTCGGGTATCGCCGGATGCGGCTCGATACCCTGCCGACGATGGTGCCTGCCGCCGCGCTCTACCGGTCGCTTGGATTCACGGACATCGCGCCCTACCGTACCGACGCCATGCCGGGAAAGATCTTCATGGAGCTTCTTCTCTAGGTCACCGCGGCGTCCGGTTCTCGTACGGCTGATGCCGCGGCCACCTGAACGGCCGCTGCTGGATCAGCTGCAACGATTCCTGGATCGCCCGTTCCAACTGCGGATCCGTGCCGCGCGCCAGCTGCGTCGGATCATCCACCACCGCGATGTCGGGCTCCACGCCGTGGCCCTCCGGGAACCACTCGCCGGTCGGGCTATACTGCCGGAATGTGGGCACCGTGACGGAGCCGCCGTCCACCAGGGCGGGGGCGCCGCTGATGCCGATGAGGCCTCCCCACGTCCGGGTGCCGATCAGCGGGCCGAGGCGCGCTTCGCGGAAGTAGTGGGGAAAGGCGTCGCCGCCGGAGCCGCTCCAGCCGTTGATTAACATCACCTTGGGTCCGAAGTGGGATGCGGGCGGCCACATCCAGTCGTGGCCGTCGCGCACCGCCCAGAATGCGAGAGGCGGCCGGTTCAGCAGCTCGATGAACCGGTCGGGGATCTGGCCGCCGCTGTTGAAGCGCTCGTCGATGATCAGCCCGTCCTTCATGAACTGCGCCGCCCACTGGCGCACGAGCTCGGTCTGGCCGTCGATGCCGGTGCTGGGCACGTAGATGTAGCCCACGCGCCCGCCCGACGCCGAGTCCACGCGCCGCCGGTTGGACTCGATCCACGCCAGGTGCCGCAGGCGCGTCTCGTCGCGGAGCGTCTCCACCACCACGCGCCGCGATCCGTCCGTCGTGGGGCGATCGTTCACGGTCAGCTCCACCGCGCGGCCTGCGAGCCCGGCGAAGGCGGCCCACGGGTCCATCGAGGCGTCCACCGGGATGCCGTTCACCGCGAGGACGTAGTCGCCCTGGCGGACGTTGACGCCGGGCCGCGCGAGCGGGGAGCGCACCTCGGTGTCCCACGGGGCGCCGTCGATGATGCGTGCGATCCGGTACGCCCCGTTCTCGAGCGACCAGTCGACTCCCAGCAGCCCTACGTTCCGCCGCGGCCCGACCTCTTCGTCGCCGCCGCTGCGATAGGTGTGTGAGGAGTTGAGCTCGGAGATCAGCTCTCCGATCACGAAGTTCACGTCCCAGCGAGTGACGCAGTCGTCAATGAGCCGGCCGTAGCGCTCGCGCATCGCGTCCCAGTCCACGCCGTGCATGGTGCGGTCGTAGAAGAAGTCGCGATTGAACCGCCACGCGTCGGCGAAGATCTGCCGCCACTCGGCGCGCGGGTCCACGACCATCTCCATCTCCGCCACCCGGAGCGGGTGCTCGAACTTGGCGTCGGCCTTCACGTCGATGATGGCATAGCGCCCGTCCTGCACCACCAGGAGCTTCTTGCCGTCCGCCGAAAGCTCGAGGCCGTTGGCGTTGGGGAGGATCGTCTTCTCCTCGCGCTCCTTGAGGTCGTAGTAAACGATCGGAGTGGGTCCGGTCGGGACGCCGGCGTGGCGCAGGCGGCGGAAGATGACCTTTCCGGCCACCGCGCGCAGATCCGTGTAGTTGCCGGCCGGGGGCGGAAGCACGGTGAGACGCTGCTCGAAGCCGGCGGTGTCGATCTCGACCGGCGCGGGCGCGGCGGGACGCGGGGACGTGCTGTCGGGACGCGCTGCGCCGCCGCGGCCCTGGGGCCTGCCTGCCGGGGCTGCTCCCTGGGCGCCTCCCGCGGCACGCGAAGTGTCGGCCCTCGCGCTGTCGGCGTCGTCGCGAGGCGCCAGCGGGGAAGGGACGTCGCGCCGCAGCGACACGGCCACGATGTTGGTGGTGTTAGGGTAGATCCAGCTGTTGTCCACGTCGCTGTAGACGGGCTGGAAGGTCCGGTTCGAGAAGAAGTAGAGGTACTTCCCCTCGGGGTCGAAGACCGGGTCGGAATCGCTGTAGTAACCTGAGGTCACCTGCACGCTCCGGCCGCTCCGCGTGTCGAAGAGGAAGATGGCGGAGCTGCGGTTGATCAGGTCGCGCGCATAGGCGAGCCAGCGGCTGTCGGCGGACCAGCTGGGCCGGAAGCTCCGGAGACTCCCCTCGTACCAGAACATCCCCTGGTCTACGCGCGCGGTCTGGCCGGACGTCATGTCGAAGACGCGGATGGTCATGGTCTGGTCAACGAACGCGATCTTCTTGCCGTCCGGCGACCAGTAAGGGTGATAGCGGAAGCCGGGCCCGTACGACGTGAGCTTGCGCTCGGCTCCGCCGCCCGCGGGGCGCACGTACAGCTCGTACTCGCCGGAGCGGTCGCTCCAGTACGCTACTTGCGAGCCGTCGGGGGACCAGGCTGGGAACCGCTCGGCGACGCCGGTCGTCTGGGTGAGGTTCATCACCGGACCGTGCTGCGAGGGGAGCGAGAACAACTCGCCGCGCGCTTCGACGACAGCGCGATGGCCGCCGGGTGAGACGGCCGCGTTCTGGATGAGCGAGTCAGTGCGCACCGTGCGTGGCCGGAGGCTGGTGAGGTCGGTCACGACGTTGACCTGGACCTCACGCGTCTGCTCCGTCGTCAGATCGAGCAGGTAGAGCCGCCCGCCCGCCTGGAAGACGATGTCGGAAGGGCCGGTGGCCGGGAAGGTGATGTCGAAGTCGGCGAAGTGAGTCACTACCGTGGTCTGCCGGGTGTCGGGGTCCCACTTCCAGATGTTGTGGCGCTGAGCTATGTCGCGATCGGACATGAAGTACAGAGTCCGCCCGTGCCACATCGGCTGCGCGTCGTCGGCGTCGTTCAGGGTGATGTTCTGCGAGGCGAAGGTCGTGAGGTCGAACAGCCAGATGTCGGGCGCCCAGCCGCCGCGATAGCGCTTCCAGGTGCGGAAGTCCTGGCTCATGGGCATGTAGGCGATCTGACGCCCGTCGGGGGACACGGCGCCGAACTCGCCGTACGGGACGGCCAGGCGCTCGGGGAGCCCGCCCGTCGCCGAGACGCGATAGAACTGACTGTAGCGCTGGCGGCCGCTCGCCATCGTGGTGGCGACCAGGAGCGAGCGCCCGTCCGGGAACCAGTCCACCAGGCGGTCGCCCATCGGGTGGTGGGTGATACGCGTGGGCGTGCCGCCCGACACGGGGATCACGTAGACGTCGGTGTTGCCGTCGTAGTTCGCGCTGTAGGCAATCATCGCGCCGTCGGGCGAGAAGCGCGGGAAGCTCTCCTCTCCGAGCGGGGTGGTGAGGCGCAGCGCCGTGCCGCCGGCCTTGGGCGCGACCCATATGTCGCCGGCGTAGACGAAGGTGATCTGCGTCGCCGAGACGTCGGGATACCGGAACATGCGCGCGTTCACCTGCGCCGCCGCGCGAACCGGAGTGGCAAGGGTGACGGCGATGACGAGTGGGCCGAGTCGCGACAGACGCATGACCGTTTCTCCGTGGGACGGTGAGAAGGACAGTTACGGTCGCCGCGGGGGGGGACGGTGTCAAGAACGGGAGCGGGGAGCGGGGAGCGGTTCCTTCGGCGTGGCGACCTGGCGGTGCGCGCCGGGCACGACGATCTTTGCCGCCGCGTCATGACGAATAGCTCCCCGCTCCCCGCTCCTTCCGGCGACGTACCCTCGGCCGAGTTCCGTGCCGCCATGCACCGCGCCGCCGACCTGGTCGCCGACTACCTCGAGCACGTCGGCGAGTACCCGGTGCTGCCCAAGGTCGCGCCCGGCGAAGTGCGCGCGGCGCTTCCCGCCGCCCCGCCGCAGGATCCCGAATCGCTCGACACGCTCCTCGCCGACTACCGCCGACTGATCGAACCCAACGTCACGCACTGGAACCACCCCGGCTTCATGGCCTATTTCGCGATCACCGGCTCGGCGCCCGGCATCCTGGGCGAGACGCTGGCGGCGGGGCTCAACGTCAACACGATGTTGTGGAAGACCGGCCCCGCGCCGACGGAGCTGGAGGAGTTGGTGACCGACTGGCTCCGCCTGATGATCGGGCTGCCGGAAGGATTCCGCGGCCACATCAACGACACGGCGTCCAGCTCGAGCCTGCTGGCGATCGCGGCCGCGCGGCACCGCGCGACCGGCGGCGACGTGAGGACGCGCGGGATGGCCGGCCGCGCGGATCTCCCTGCGCTCACGGTGTACGCCAGCGAGCAGGCGCACTCGTCCATTGACAAGGCCGTGATGACCCTTGGCCTGGGGCACGAGAACCTGCGCAAGGTCCCGGTGGACGCCGAGTACCGGATGGACGGGTTCGCGCTATCCGCGGCCATCGCCGAGGACCAGCGGGCGGGGAAGCGCCCTATCGCCATCGTGGCGACGGCGGGTACCACGTCCACGACCAGCGTGGACCCGCTGCGCGCCATCGCGGCGGTGGCGCGACGGGAAAAGCTCTGGCTGCACGTGGACGCCGCGTACGCGGGCAGCGCCGCGATCTGTCCCGAGTATCGCGCGCTGCTCGACGGGTTGGAGGAGTCGGACTCGGTCGTGCTCAATCCGCACAAGTGGCTCTTCACGCCGGTGGACTGCTCGGTGCTGCTGCTGCGCGATCCCCGCGAGCTGCGGGCGGCGTTCGCTCTCACTCCTCTGGAGATCCTCAAGACGGGGGAGCCGGGCGTCACCAACCTGATGGACTACGGGCCGCAGATGGGCCGGCGGTTCCGCGCGCTCAAGCTCTGGTTCGTGATCCGCGCGTTCGGGGTGAAGGGGCTCCAGGCGCGCATCCGCGCGCACTGCGCCCTGGCGCAGGAGTTCGCGTCGTGGGTGCGCGCCGAGGCGGGCTTCGAGATCTGCGCGCCGCATCCGTTCAGCACGGTGTGCTTTCGAGCGGTCAAGGGCCGCCCGGTGGACGAAGAGAACACCCTCAACGAGCGGGTCCTCGCGGACGTTAACGCGGCGGGGCCGGTGTTCCTGTCGCACACCAAGCTTGGCGACCGGATCGTTCTCCGGTTGGCCATCGGGAACATCAGGACGGAGAGGGAGCATGTTGCCAAGGCGTGGGAGCTCGTCAGAGCGGCGAAAGAAAGGTTGTAGGGTGTGGGCTGTAGGGTGTAGGGCGATCCTGCTCGGCGGGCTGGTCGCCGCTGCGCGCGACGCTCTTGCGGCGCAGAACGTCTGCCGCGGCGGGCGCGACGCCCGTCTCGGGCGCCTCGAGACCGAGATCGCGCGGCTGGCGCAGACTGCGGGTGGGTCCGTCGGCGTCGCGGCATACCACCTCGAGTCCGATCGCGGGGTCTGCGTCAACGCATCCGAAGCCTACCCGATGGCGAGCACCTTTAAAGTGCCCGTCGCGGTGAGGCTGCTCGAACGCGTGGACGGCGGACAGATCCGGCTGGACTCCATGATCACGCTGCGGCCCGGCGACCTGCACCCGGGCAGCGGTACGCTGAGCGATCTGTTCGACGATCCGGGGGTCTCGCTCTCGGTAAGGAACCTCCTGGAGCTGATGCTCATCATCAGCGACAACTCGGCGACCGATGTGTTGCTCCGCGTCGCGGGTGGCCCCGCGGCCGTGACGGCGAAGATGCGGTCGCTGGGGCTCGACGGGATCCGCGTGGACCGCTCCACGCTCATGCTCATCACGGATTGGGCCGGCGCGAGCGATTCCATCACCGAGGCCAACTGGACCCCGGCGCGCGGGCGCGCGGTATTCGCGGCGCTCTCCCGGGCGCACCAGGACTCGGCGGCCGCCGTGGTCGAGGCCGACCCGAGGGACCGGGCCACCCCGGAGGCGATGACCGCGCTGCTCGTCAAGCTGTGGCGCGGTGAGCTGCTCACGGCGGCTTCGACGGACCTGCTGCTCGACGTCATGGGCCGGGTGACGACGGGGCCGGGGCGCCTTCGCGGCATGCTGACGCCGGACGCGCACGTCGCCCACAAGACCGGGACGATCGGCAGCGTCACCAACGACGTCGGCATCATCCCGCTGCCGCAGAACGGCGGGCACGTGGCGATCTCCGTCTTCGTGAGGGGCTCGCCGTTGCCCGTCGAGGATCGGGAGCGGGCGATCGCGCACATCGCGCGCGCGGTGCACGACTACTTCCTGTTCAACCCGGGGAACCAGCCCTGAGAACGATCGCCCTGGCGAGCGCACTGGTCGCGCTCTCCGCCGTTCTGCGGGCGCAAACTCCGCCGGTGCGCGCGCCGTCCGCGCCCGCCGTGGCGCGCGCCACGCGCGTCACCGCGCCGATCCGGCTCGACGGCGTACTCGACGAGCCCGCCTGGCTCACTGCCGACTCCATCACCGACTTCAAGCAGCAGGAACCGGAAGAGGGAGCGCCGGCCAGCGAACGCACGGTGGTCCGGGTGCTGTCCACCGATGCGGGGATCTGGATCGGCCTGTGGGCCTATCAGGACCCGTCACGCATCGTGCGTTCACAGCTCCGGCGCGACGCCGATCTCGAGGAGGACGACTTCTTCGCATTCCTCTTCGACCCGCAGCGCGACCATCGCTCCGCCTATGCCTTCGCGGTCAACGCCAACGGCGCCATGGCGGACGGTGAGGTGAAGGGCTTGGAGGACATAGCCCTCGACTGGAACGGGGTCTGGGATGCGCGCGCCCGCGTCACCGGCGACGGATGGGTCGCCGAGATCTTCGTTCCCTGGCAGACGTTGCGATACCAGCACCGGAACGAAGGCTGGGGATTCAACGTCATTCGTGGTATCCGCCACCGGAATGAGTATGTCCTGTGGCGCTCGTGGCAGCGCCAGTGGGGTTTCTTCTATCTCCCGGGAGAGGGGACGCTCGAGGGGCTGGGCGAGTTGCCTCGCCGGGGCCTCTTCGAGTTGCGTCCCTACCTGTCGTCCACCGGCGCGCTCGCCGAGCGCGCTTACTTCGCGGACGGAACGGATAGCCTGTCGGCCGCCTCGGGTGCGGATGCCGCTGTGGGTCTCGACGCCAAGGTCGCCGTGGCGCCCACGCTCACGCTGGACCTGACGACAAACACCGACTTCGCGCAGGTCGAGGCCGACCGCCAGGTGGTGAACCTCACGCGCTTCCCGCTCTTCTTCCCCGAGAAGCGGCCATTCTTCCTGGAGTCGTCGGACGTCTTCGACTTCGGCCAGGAGGAGCGGGTACTGCTCTTCCACAGCCGGCGGATCGGCCTGGCGTCGAACGGCACGCCGGTACCCATCGCCTGGGGCGCGCGGCTCTCGGGGCGGATGGGGCCGGAGCGGATCGGACTGCTCGCGGCGCGCACCTTGGGCGATGAGGACGCGGTCGACGTCGTCGCACGGTTCAAGCACGACGCGTTCACGCGGGGCTACGTAGGCGCAATGGCGACGGCGCAGGGCGGGCCTGGCGTGGACGGTGAAAGGCTCGCGTACGGCGCGGACTTCGAGTTCCCGCTCCTCCTCAAGGGGCAGAATCTGATCCCGTCGGCGTTCGTGGCGTGGAGCCGGGACGGCTCGGGCGTCCCGGCGCGCAGCTCGTGGCGAGTCTTCCTCGACTACCCCAACGACCGCGCCGACCACTCCGTCGCGGTCAGCCGCATCGAACAGGGGTTCGACCCTGCGCTCGGCTTCGTGCGGCAGGACGGCGTATGGCGGTACAACGCGGCGATGCGCTTCTTCCCGCGGCCCCACCGGTGGGGCATCCGCCGGCTGTCCTTCACGGCCTTCCAGCTCGACGTCAGCACGACCCTGGACGGCAGGCTCGACAACGCCAGCTACCGGGTTCGGCCTTTCGGCGCGGAGTTCGGGAACGGGGCGGAGATCACGCTCGACGTCCAGCGGTTCGCGGAGGTCGTGCCGCCCATCGTCACGCCTGACGACAGCTTCGAGATATTCCCGGGGACGGTGATCCTGCCCGGCCGCTACGAGTGGAACCGGGCCGAGTTGTCGCTGGAGAGCGCGTCGGGTCGGCCGTTGGGGGCGCAGCTGCAGGTCAGCGCGGGCAACTACTTCTCCGGGACGGCGACGGAGATCGAAACCGAGCTGACGGTGAAGGTCGCGCCGCACATCATCGGCGCGGTGGAGTGGACATCGCAGCACGTCCGGCTCGTCACCGGACGTTTCACGGCGCATACCGTGAGCTACCGTCTCGACGTGGCTGCCAGCGCGCGCCTGGCGGGCGCGGCGTTCCTCCAATGGGACAACGAGTCTGACCGGCTCGCGGTGGACGCGCGCTTGCACTGGATCCCGCGGCCTGGGAGCGACGCCTACCTCGTCTGGAACAGCGCGTGGCCGACGGGGCTGGACCGCGGAGTCCCGTGGCGGAAGCCGGTGCGCGGGGCCCTGGTGGGGAAGCTGGTCTACTACTTCAGGGTCTGAACGCGCTCGCTAGCGCGGCAGCCCCTTCCAGTGTAGGGCCCTGATGTTCCGCGACGCCGCGCGCGCAGCGGCCTGGGCCGTGCCCAGGTTCTGCAGGTACGCGTTCTTCCACTCCTCCGGCATCTTCGCCCTCAGGTAGGCCGACTCCATGACCTCGCGGCCCGGCCCGCGCCCCACGCCCTCGGCCTCGCCGAGGAAACAAGTCGAGCTGCCCGTGTCCATGATGTTGATCACCCGGCAGTCGAACCAGGCGTAGCAGTCCTCCAAGATGGGGCAGCCCAGCGCCCCCAGGCGGTGCGGCACGTCGGCGAGCTTGTCGCGGTCCCGCCCGCTCACGAAGCCCAGCTTGATGACCAGGTCGATCTGCTCCTGGTGCAGGATGTGGAGCGCAAACGCCCCGGTCTCGAAGATGAGGGCGTGGCTGAGGTTGAACTTGTGGATGAAGACGGCGAGCCGCGGGATGTCGGGGACGATGGACGCGCGGATGGCGGCGTCCGAGATCATGCCGTTGGACTTCTCGCCCCGGCGCGACGTGATGGCCACGACGGGAGAGGTGAGGTTGCGCAGCAGTTCGTAGGTTTCGTCGGGATTCATGGCAGGAGGTCTAGCAGGGGCCGGGCGCGCCGTCAACGCCCCGGCCCGGCCCCGCGTATCGATGGGATGGACGCCGAGGCCTCGGCGTGCTATTTCGCCCGTACCGCCATCGCTCGAAACTGCTACAACCCGGGATTCCACAATGCGACGTTCGCTCGCCGTCTTCGCGCTCGCGTTCCTCGCCCCCACGGCCCTCATGGCCCAGCGGGTGCGCCCCGACTCCACGTTCCTTGCGGCTCTCCGCTGGCGCTCTATCGGCCCGGCCAACATGGGCGGCCGGGTGAGCGACATCGAGGCCAACCCGCAGAACCCCAAGGTCATCTATGTGGCCCTCGCCACCGGCGGGGTGTGGAAGTCCGTCAACGCCGGGGTTACCTGGGCGCCGATCTTCGACCGCGCGGGCGTTCACTCCGTCTCGGAGCTGGCGATCGCGCCGAGCGACACCAGCGTGATCTGGGCGGGAACCGGGGAGGAGGATTCGCGGAACTCGATCTCGCCGGGCGCGGGCGTGTTCAAGTCCACCGACGCCGGCCGGACCTGGACGCACATGGGCCTGCGCGAGACGCAGCACATCGGGCGCATCGTGATCCACCCGACCAACCCGAACGTGGTCTGGGTCGCGGCGCTCGGCCACGCCTGGGGACCGAACCGGGAGCGCGGGATCTACCAGACCATCAACGGCGGGCAGACCTGGGCCCTGGTCAATTCCGTAAGTGACCGGGCCGGGTTCGTGGACCTCGCGATCGACCCGTCCAATCCCGACCATCTCATCGCCTCGTCGTGGGAGCGGGTGCGGGGCCCCTATTTCCTGCGCAGCGGCGGGCCTGGTTCGGCGTTGTGGAGCTCCACCGACGGCGGCGCCACCTGGACCCGGATCACGGGCAACGGCCTGCCTACCACCACGCTGGGCCGCATCGGTGTGGCGTTCGCGCCGAGCGACCCGCAGGTGGTGTACGCGATAATCGAAGCCGACAGCAACCCCAACCCCGAGTCGCTGCGGCGGGGATTCGTGCCGGATTCGACCCGACGCCAGAGGCTCCAGTCAGGTCTCTTCCGGTCGAACACCGGC
>JAUYOW010000044.1 GCA_030697825.1 Gemmatimonadales bacterium
GCACGACCGCAAGGTCGCGCTCAAGGTGCTGCGGCCCGAACTCGCCGCGGTGTTAGGCGCCGAGCGCTTCGTGGTCGAGATCAAGACCACGGCCGCGCTCCAGCACCCACACATCCTCCCGCTGTTCGACTCCGGCACCGCCGACAGCTTCCGGCTTGACGGCTGGCGGTGATGGCCGGATATTGAACGCATGACGTTCATTATCCGGCCATCGTGATCACCCGTCGCCGCCAGGCGCTGGTCGAAGACCGGCTGCGGACCGCGCCCTGCGTCGTGCTGCTCGGCCCGCGCCAGGTCGGCAAGACGACCCTGGCCCGACGCATCGCCGCGGGCCGTGGGCGTGCCGCGGTCTACCTCGACCTCGAGCGACCCGCCGATCGGCGCCGGCTGGAGGACGCGGATGCGTTCCTGCGGGCCCAAGCCGGGAAACTCGTGGTGATCGACGAGATCCACCGGGCACCGGGACTCTTCGAGATCCTGCGCGGGGTCATCGACGATCGTCGCGCCGCCGGCAGCCGCGCGGGACACCTCCTGCTCCTGGGATCGGCCGCCCTGGACCTGATGCGCCAGGCCACCGAATCGCTGGCTGGCCGCGTCGCGTACGTCGAGCTGGCGCCGATCGACGTTGGCGAGCTGCCCCGGCGGACGCGACCGGTGGACGAACTCTGGGTGCGTGGCGGGTTTCCGCTAAGCCTGCTGGCGAGGAACGACGCCGACAGCCTCACCTGGCGTCGCGACTTCATCAGGAGCTACCTGGAACGCGACGTGCCGATGTTCGCCCCGAGGCTTCCCGCCGAGACGATCGCCCGGCTGTGGGGGATGCTGGCGCATGGACAGGCCGCCCTGCTCAACCAGTCGCGACTCGCGTCGAGCCTCGGCGTCTCAGCGCCGGCGGTGGCGCGCTACGTCGACCTGCTGGTGGACCTGCTCCTGGTCAGGCGGTTGCGGCCATGGAGCGGCAATCTCGGCAAGCGGCTGGTGCGCGCCCCCAAGACGTACGTGCGGGACAGCGGGCTGCTGCACGCGCTGCTGGAGCTCGAGACGTGGCACGACGTGGTCGGCCATCCGGTCGCGGGTCCGAGCTGGGAGGGGTTCGCCATCGAGAACCTGATCGCGGCCGCGTCGGAGCGTCGCTCGCCGTACTTCTATCGCACTGAGGACGGCGCTGAGATCGACCTGGTATTCGAGCGCGGCGGTCGGGTCGACATGGCCATTGAGATCAAGCGCACCACGGCCCCCGAGGTCTCGAAGGGCTTTCGCTTTGGCTGTGCCGTCCTGCGTCCTCGCGAGTCGTACGTCGTGCACGGCGGCACCGATGAGTGGCCGATGAAAGGTGGCGTAACGGCGATTTCGCTGGCGGGGCTGGTGCGGCGGCTGACGGGCACGAAATGACCGGCGTCGAGCGCGTCACGTGGCCCTCGAGGGCCGCTGCCGCCTCGATCATGAGCTGGGCGCGGGCGGCACCTGGCCGTCCCATCGCTGTCTAGCCATCCCCGGTTCCAACCCGTATCTTCTTTCTGCTCCACACCTTACCCTTGGATTACTGAGGTACCGTGACAGACGCCGTGCAGCGCCTGTCGGTCGCACTGGCCGACCGCTACCAGATCGAGCGGGAGCTCGGCGCGGGCGGCATGGCCACCGTCTACCTCGCCCACGACGTGCGCCACGATCGCAAGGTCGCGCTCAAGGTGCTGCGTCCCGAGCTGGCCGCGATCCTGGGCGGCGAGCGGTTCCTCAAGGAGATTCGCCTCACCGCCAACCTCCAGCACCCCCACATCCTCCCGCTGCACGATTCCGGCGAGGCCGAGGGCATCGTCTACTACGTCATGCCCTACGTGGAAGGTGAGTCGCTGCG
>JAUYOW010000045.1 GCA_030697825.1 Gemmatimonadales bacterium
GACCGTGCCGCCCGGATCCACCCCGGTGCCGGCTGTCGAGCTCGCCACGAAGCCGTACGTATCGATCCGCGCAGCCGGAAACGGCGCGAGCAAGTGCGCCGCACTGATGAGCAGGAGATTCGCGTCGATCGAGTTGCCGCCGGCGCTCGACTGCGACCGGGCTGCGAGCCGGGTCCCCGCGGGGATGCTGAGCGGCAGGAACGTCCGCATCGGCAGGCCCCGGCTGAAGTTGTTGACGTGCGCGAAGAGATCCGCGATGAGCATCCGCTCGCTTCCCGCCGCACCCACTCCGAAATCTACGCTGTAGCGAGCACCCGTCTGGGTCAGGCTGGGTGCCCACAGGATTCCGGCGGCATCGAAGGCCGTTGATTGCACCAGCTGCTCCCATGCGCCCTTCAGGTGTGCCGTCCCTGACGGCGCAATGTTATTGCCGCTGGAGTCCGACGTCTGCGTCCCGATGTCTGCGAACTGCTGTCCGATGTCTGTGATTCCGACCGGCCAGTCGCCCATCTCATGTCAGCCCGCCGAACAGGTCCTCGAGCTTCTGCCGCAGCGCGATCCGCTCCGCCGGCGTGAGCTTCGCCAGCATCGCCGCGACCGCAGAGTCCCCGACCAGCATGTCGACCCGCGTCGTGGCCGGCGCCTTCGTGATGAGCGCCTTCGCGAGCGGATCCCAGTCCCGCACGCTGAAGTCGGGCGCTGCGGCGAGTACCGTCTTCTCAAGCCCTGGATCGAGCGGATCCGCGACGACCGTTCCGGTGCTGACGAGCCGCCCCGTCGCTTTCTCGTAGATCGCAAACCACGGCATCGCGTCAGACCGTGTTACCGGTCAGCCGCAGCGTGTAGGTGCTATCCTGCGGGCTGTCGCCAGCGGCCAGGCTCAGCTCGACCCAGACCCCGATCGTCTCGCCAGCCGCCAGTGTGTTGGTCGGCACGGCCTTGGTCGCGCTGTCGAAGGTGATCGCGCTGGGTGCCACCTGCCGGTTGTTGCCGGCGCCATTGCCGCCGGTATCGCCCTTGCTCACCGCGAGGCCGAAGGCGATCTTCGCCGTCGGATCCGCCTGCTCGACGACCTGCGCGGTCGTGAGGCTCAGCGTCGCATGCGTGTTCTTGAAGAAGAGCTTGTCGTAGTATTTGCGCGTGCCGCTCGTCGGGGCAACGGCGTTGTAGAACGGCCGGCGGATTTGCGTGATCTCGTTCGGGCTCTTGTCGAAGACACAGCCCTGCGAGATGCGGAAGACCGACGTCGCGTCCGGGTTCGTCCCCCAGTTGACGGCGACCGTCGCGACTTTCGTCGCGCCGACGTACCCGATGATCTCGCGGATCTGGTTGATGCCTGTCCCCGCCGTGAGTCGGATCACGTGTCCCTTGTAGAAGTCGTCCGTCGCATTCGCCGTCGCGTCGAGCGTGATCGTGTTCGCGCCACCCGCCTGCGCCGTGCCGGTACGCTCGGCCGTCACGGCCTCGATCGCCACATCCGCGGTCGTCGTCGCGGACTTGACGGCCTTCAAGATGCGCTCCCAGCTGGTATTGGTCGTCATGGCGACCGGCGTCGTGCCGCTCAGCGTCTTGACCTCGCTGATGATCGCCCCGCCGGCGTCGCGCCCGCTGATCGTCACGGTCTGCGTGATGTCCGCCGCGCTCGAGACGATCTGTAGGTTGCCGGTGGGGTTGATGTCCTTGAACTCCACCTTCTTCGCCGCGTCGATCGCGCCGCCGATGTTCAGCGTCGTGTCATCGTCCGGCATCGTCGCCGAGCCGTAGAGCTTTAGGTCCCCTGGAATGATGGGCATTGTCGTGCCTCCCTCCCGTTGCTAGACGTACCGATCCCGCCACTCGGTGACAACCGCGACGGTGATGCCGCCCGTATACTTCAAGGAGTTGGCCCCGACAGCCAGCTCCCAGAACTCG
>JAUYOW010000046.1 GCA_030697825.1 Gemmatimonadales bacterium
GCTTCGACGTGCCATGGAAGGACCTCGAACAGCAGGCGTGGATCGCGACCGCGACGTGCGTCGAGGTCCGGGTGCCGATGAGCGCCGAGCGGCGCATGGCGTACGCCCTCGCGGAGCGGCGGGTGCAGTTTCGTGTCGCCGCCGAGAACCCGGCGAAGCTCGGCCCCCTGCGCGACATCCTCCGCCGCTATCCGGACGGTCGCGTGCTCGTCATCGGCGGGTACCTCGACCAGGTCGAGGCCATCGCGAAGGAGATCGGGGCGCCGCTCGTCACCGGGAAGACCGCGCAGGCCGAGCGGGAGCGGGTGTACGAGCAGTTTCGTCAGGGCGCGCTGCGCCGCATCGTGCTGTCGAAGGTGGGAAACTTCGCCGTCGACCTGCCCGATGCCGACGTGCTCGTCCAGGTCTCGGGCGCGTTCGGCTCTCGCCAGGAGGAGGCGCAGCGGCTCGGGCGGATCCTGCGGCCGAAGCGGGATGGGCGCGCGGCGCACTTCTTCACGCTGGTCTCCCGCGACACGCGCGAGGAGGAGTTCGCCCATCACCGCAAGCTGTTTCTCACCGAGCAGGGCTACTCGTACCAGGTCCGGCTGGCTGACCCGACCGGAGCGTAGTCGACATAAAGGCCCTTGCTCTCCATTAGCCTCCGGGCAAGCGGCGCTCGAGGTAGCGACGAACGCCCTCGTGGGCAGCAAGAAGGTCGGGCACGGCCTCGTAGGCGGCGTTCAAGTTCCCGGCCTGGCGTTCGGGATCGTCCGGATACGAGTGGGCGATCCGGTTCCGGATGGCGACGAGCAGGCGGAAGCTCGCCGCCGACGGCAGGGCGCCGAGGCGGTCCATCAGTTCTGCCATTTCGCGGCGCGCGAGACCCCGAACGTCCTCGCCTCCGACGATCGCGACCACCTTGAACAGTTCATCCTGGATCGTGTTGACGAGCTGCTCGTAGCGCTTGAGGAACGCATCGAGGTCATCTTCGACATCGGGTGGTAGCGCCGTCACTCGCGCGGGCGACAGCGGGAACTGCGCGGCCAGCTTGCCCTGAGATCGCGCCAGGCGCCGGGCACAGCCTTCGGCGGAGCGAAGGGCCTGCCGGGCCAGTGCCGCTTCCGCGGCGCTCACAGCGGCACGCCGTCGCGGAGCGCGATCCGCTCGA
>JAUYOW010000047.1 GCA_030697825.1 Gemmatimonadales bacterium
TGACGGTCGTGGGCCGCGTCATCTCGACCGCCGTGATCCCCACGCGCCGGGGACTTCGCGTCTTCCAGTGCGTCCTCCAGGACGAGAGCGGGATGCTGGAGTGTGGGTGGCCGGGGAGGCCGTTCCTGGAGCGCAGCATCACCAAGGGCATGCTGCTCCTCGCCACCGGGCCGATGAAGCACTTCCACGGCAAGCAGCTCCAGCCGCGCGAGTGGATCGTCCTGGGCGGCGAAGAGGAGCAGGCTCCCGCCCGCGGGATCGTCCTGCCGGTGTATCCGGTCACTGAGGGTCTCACGGTCCGACAGATGCGGACGCTCTACGAGAACCACCTCGGCGCGTTGCTGCCGCTGGTGGCCGAGGAGCTGCCGGCCGCTTGGCGTCAGGCCGCGGCCGTGACGTCGCTGCCGGAGGCGCTCCGGATGGTGCACCGGCCGTCGAGGATCGAAGAGGCGGAGGAGGGAAGGCGGCGCCTCGCCTTCGAGGAGCTGGTGCTGCTCCAGCTGGTGTTGGCCCGCGCGCGCTGGCTGGCCAAGCGCTCGCGCGCCGGGATCAGCTTCGAGGTGAGGAAAGACCTGACCACGAGGCTGCGCGAGAACCTCCCGTTCGACCTGACCAAGGCGCAGAAGCGCTGCATCAAGGAGATCGTAGCCGATCAGACGTCGGCGACGAGGATGCACCGGTTGCTCCAGGGCGACGTCGGTTCGGGCAAGACGGTCGTGGCGCTGTTCGCGATGCTCCTCGCGGTGGAGAACGGCTACCAGGCGGCGATGATGGCGCCGACCGAGATGCTCGCCGAGCAGCATGCGGCGACGCTCCAGAAGCTGCTCGCGCCGCTGGGCATGGTGCCCGAGCTGCTGATCGGCCGGCTGGCGGCGGGGGAGAAGGCGGCGATTCGCGAGCGCCTTGCCAGCGGCGCCTCGCCGCTCGTGGTCGGGACCCACGCGCTCATACAGGAGGACGTGGCCTTCCGGAAGCTCGGCCTGGCGGTGATCGACGAGCAGCACCGGTTCGGCGTGGCGCAGCGGGCGCTCCTGGCGCAGAAGAACGCCGAGCAGGGACCGGACGTGCTCCTTCTCTCGGCGACGCCGATCCCGCGCACGCTGGCGCTCGCGATGTACGGCGATCTCGACGTTTCGCAGCTCGACGAGCTGCCGCCGGGACGCGGGAAGGTCCGCACCGCGATCCGTGAGGATCGCTCGCGCGCGAGCGTGTACGACTTCATGCGCAGCGAGATGGCGGCCGGCCGCCAGGTGTACGTCGTCTATCCGGTGATCGACGAGACCGAGAAGCTGGACCTCAAGGCGGCCTCGAAGATGGCGGAGCTGCTGGCCAAAGAGGTGTTCCCCGAGTTCGGCGTCGGGCTGGTGCACGGCCGCCTGCCCGCCGACGAGCGCGACCGGGTGATGCGGCGGTTCCGCGCCAACGAAGTTCACGTCCTCGTGGCGACGACGGTCATCGAGGTCGGGATCGACGTGCCTAACGCGACGGTGATGGTGATCGAGCATCCGGAGCGTTTCGGGCTCGCGCAGCTGCACCAGCTCCGCGGGCGCATCGGCCGCGGGGCGTCGGAGAGCCACTGTATCCTGCTGCCGGGAGGAGGGAGCCGCGAGCGACTTAAGCGGTTCGCCGAAACGCTCGACGGGTTCAAGATCGCGGAGCTGGACCTGGCGGAGCGCGGGCACGGGGAGCTGGTCGGGGCGAAGCAGGCGGGGCCGGTGGCGCTGCGCTACGCGGACTTCTCCAAGGACGGGGACCTGCTCGCGACGGCCCACCGGTTGGCGCGGGAGACGGTCGCGGCGGACCCGACGCTCTCGGCCCGGGGGCTCCAGCCCGTCGTAGCGGAGATCGGGCGGCGGTTCGAGCGGGGATTGGAGCTGTTTCGGGCGATTCCGGGGTAGGACTCACGCCCGCGACGTGACCGCGGTCTCTTGCCCATATCCCCAGTCTAGCTACTTCCCCCGGAAGAATGGGGATTGAGAGGGAGCGGCGCGAGTCGTAGCTCGCCGACTCGGCGATTGGTGCAGGTGGATACGCCTCCAGGTGTTCTGGTTTCCTACATCATCACCGGCTGGCGCGATGTTGCTGGTGTGACGCGCTCGCGGTAGCTGCTTTTCTCGCGAGAGTGTCGAGGTTGTAGGCGAGCACGGCCCAGCCCTCCCAGATCTGCGCTCCGGTAGTGCCGCGCAGGCGACTGCGTCCCGCCCCGAACTCCCGCTTGAGGTGGGCAATGCGCCCCTCGTTGCCGACCCGGTAGCGGGCGAGTCGGCGTCGGGTGCGCCGCGACCCGGGGTGAGGCGTGCCGACGATGAAGGTGTCGGCGCCCACCCGGCTCAAGGCCTGCTGGGTGCTCTCGGGGTGGAAGCCGGCATCGAAGGCGGCCTCCCGCAGCGAGATCTTCAGGTGCTCGAGTTCGGCCATGGTCTCGGGCAGCAGCGTGTTCTCGTTCGTCGAGCCCGGTCGCAGTTTCGGCGGTAGAATCAAGCCGCGCGCTCCGCGCCGCGTGTGCTCGGTCACTTCGGCCACCTGAACCACATAGCCGAACTCGTTCGGTCGCGCCCGCTTGCCGCGACGCACCGGTCGTGCATCGGGGTCGGCGAAGGAAACCACGCGGTCTGCGATCTTCTCGTCGGCAAAGCGCTGACGAATCTGTGCCACCACGCGCTCGGCGAGCGTTACGGTCTCTGCCAGGCCTTCGAGCGCCTGACGCTGAGCCTGCGTCGCGATGTCTCGCACCCGCGCGCGGGCAGCCTCGAGCACACGCTTGGCTTCGCGCACACTCGCGCGCACCTGCGTGGCCGCCTCCTCGGTGAAGCGCTGCACCGCGCTCGCGGCCTCCCCGGTGCGCCGGCGCAGCGAGCGCCCCAGAGCGCG
>JAUYOW010000048.1 GCA_030697825.1 Gemmatimonadales bacterium
GCGCTGGGCCGAGGCGGGCAAGGAGCACGGCGTCGAGGCCATCATCGGCCTGGAGCTCACGGTTGGAGCGGGCACAGCCGCACCGCCGCACCGCCGCACCGAGAGGGCCCAGTGCGCCGGTGCGCCCGTGCGGCTGTGCCCGCTGTCACACCTCACGCTGCTCGCGATGTCAAAGGGCGGCTACCGCAACCTTTCCCGCCTCGTCACCGCGGCGCGCAGCGGCGATCGTGGCGCCCCCGCCGTTTCGTGGTTCGACGTCGAACGCCACGCCGCGGGACTCTTCTGCCTCACCGGCTGTCCTTTCGGCGAGGTCCCGCAGCGCCTCGCCAAGGGGGACGACGCCGGCGCCCGCGAGTGCCTCGGCCGGCTCGCGGAGGTCTTCGGCGGGAACGTCGCGGTCGAGTGCTGGGATCACGCGCTCGCCGAGGAGCGCGCGCTGATCCCCAGGCTCATCGCGCTCGCCGGCTCGCTCGACCTCGCCTGGCTCGTCACCAACGACGTCCATTACGCGACCCCGAAGGGGCGCATAGTCCACGACGTGCTGACCTGCCTGCGCCACCGGACGACGCTCGACCAGGCGGGCACCCTGCTCCGGCCCAACGGCCAGTGGTATCTCAAACGCCCGGAGAAGACGGCGCACCACTGGCGCCACTACCCCGAAGGCCTCGCCGCCACGCGCGACGTCGCCGAGCGGTGCGCTTTCCGGATGGGCCAGCTCACCCCCGCGCTCCCCACGTTCCCGCTGCCGCCCGGCGTCACCGCAGACGACTACCTCGCCTCGCTGGTGGCCTCCGGGGCACGCGAACGGTACGGCTCCCGGCTCACGGCTCGTCATCGCCAGCAGCTCCGCCACGAGCTGGACATCATCGCGCGCCTGGGCCTGGCGGGCTACTTCCTCATCGTCTGGGACATCGTGCGCGAGGCCAACCGCCTCGGCGTGCTGGCGCAGGGACGCGGGTCCGCCGCCAACTCCGCCGTCTGCTACTGCCTCGGCATCACCGCCGTGGACCCGATCGGGATGGAGCTGCTGTTCGAGCGCTTCCTCTCGGAGGAGCGGCGCGACCCGCCCGATATCGACATCGACTTCGCTCACCGCGACCGCGAGCAGGTCATCCAGTACGTCTACCGCCGCTACGGGCGCGACCACGCCGCCATGGTCTGCGAGGCCATCACCTACCGCGGTCGTGCCGCGGTGCGCGACGCGGCGCGCGTCCTCGGCTTCTCCGTGCAGCAGGCCGAGAAGTTGGCCGACGAGGCGGACCGCGACGGGGCGAGAGAGACGGGCGAGAAGCTCGCCGACGGCGGCGCAGCGGCAGCCGACCTCGACCCCACGGACCATCGCGTGCAGCGGCTGGCCGAAGTCGTCCGCGGCCTGCACCAGCTCCCGCGGCACCGTTCGATCCACGTGGGCGGCTTCGTCCTCTCGAGGGAGCCGCTGGCTCACGTCGTCCCCATCGAGCCGGCCGCGATGCCGGAGCGCACCGTCATCCAGTGGGACAAGGACGACCTCGACCCGGTGCGCCTCATCAAGATCGACCTCCTCGGCCTCGGCATGCTCACGCTGATCCAGGACGCGATCAAGCTCATCCGCGAGACCCGCGGCGTCACGATCGACCTCGCGAAGCTCCCGATGGACGACCCGGCCGTCTACGACATGATCTGCCGCGCCGACACGGTGGGCGTCTTCCAGATCGAGTCGCGAGCGCAGATGAACACCCTGCCACGCCTCGCGCCGCGGAAGTTCTACGACCTGGTGGTGGAAGTGGCGCTCATCCGGCCCGGGCCCATCCAGGGCGAGATGGTCCACCCGTACCTCAGGCGTCGTGCGGGGGAGGAACCGGTCACCTACCCGCACCCCTCGCTCGAGCCGATCCTCGAGCGCACCCTCGGCGTGCCGCTCTTCCAGGAGCAAGGGATGCAGGTAGCGATCGCCGCCGCGGGCTTCACGCCGGGCGAGGCCGACGAGTTGCGCCGCGCGATGGGCCACAAGCGCTCGCACGAGCGCATGGCGAAGATCTGCCGGAAGCTCATCGACGGCATGGCGAAGCACGGGATCGAGCCCGACGTCGCGCGGCGGATCTTCAACCAGATCTCCGCCTTCGCCGACTACGGTTTCCCCGAGAGCCACGCCGCGAGCTTCGCGCTGCTCGTCTACGCCTCGTCGTACCTCAAGCACTACTACCCGGTCGAGTTCACCTGCGCGCTCCTCAACGCGCAGCCGATGGGTTTCTACTCGCCGGGCACGATCGTGGAAGACGCGAGACGGCACGGCGTGGAAGTGCGCGGCGTGGATGTGATGCGGAGCGGATGGGACTGTACGGTGGAAGACAGCGGGCAAAGGCGCACGGGCGCACCGGGGCACAGAGACTGCGTCGTCGCCTCGACTGTGCGGCCGTGCGTCCGTGCGCCCGTGCCCTCTGCCCTGCGCATCGGTCTTCGCTACATCCACGGCCTCGGGGCGAAGGCGAAGGAGTGCCTCGAGCCGCTGCTGAGCGGCCGGCGCCCCGACTCGCTCGAAGGGTGGGTGCGCGCCGGCGGCCTCAACGTCGCCCAGCTCCGCTCGCTCGCCGAGGCCGGCGCATTCGACTCACTCTGGCCCAACCGCCGCTCGGCGTTCTGGGAGCTGCTCAAGCACGCGCGCGGCGCCGCCGGCCCGCTCGCCCCTGTGACGGGCGACCGCCGTCCCGCGCCGGTGCCGCCCTTCGCACCGATCGAGCTCACCGAGGCCGACTACCGCGTGACCGGTCTTTCTCCCGCCGGCCACCCCATGCGCCACCTGCGCGAGGCGATGCACCGACGCGGCGTCACCACCGCCGCCGGCCTCGCGCGCCGGAAGGACGGCGATTGGGTCTCCGTCGCTGGCATCGTCATCTGCCGCCAGCGGCCCGGCACCGCGAAGGGGTTCTGCTTCGTGACGCTGGAAGACGAGACCGGCCTCGCCAACATCGTGATCACGCCCCAGCTCTTCGAGGCGAACAAGAAGCTCGTCGTCCGCTCACCCCTGCTCGTGGTCCGCGGCATCCTTCAGGAAGAACAGGGCGTGCTCAACGTACGCGGGAAGAAGTTCGCGGCACCGGACCCGAAGGCCGGCGCCGCGTTCGTGGAGTCACATGACTTTCATTGACGGGAGCCGGGAGCCGTACCTTGGGTGGCACACTGAAGGTCCGGCTCCCGGCTCCCGGCTCCCGCCTAACTGTTCATCGCCACCACCACTTCGATTCCCCGCGTCGCGAAGACCCGCTCGATGACTTCGCCCACCCGGTTGTTGGGCGTCGAAGCGCCGGCGGTAACGCCGACTACCCGCGCGTCCGCGGGCAGCCAGTCAGCGGCCAGGGCCGCCTCGTGCGCGCCTGCCGGCTTGTGCCGGATCGTACGAGCCTCCGGTGAGATGCACGCCGAGTCCTCAACGTGGTAAGTCGGCGCCCGCTCAGCGCACAACGCCGCGAGGTGGTTCGTGTTGCTCGAGTTGTATCCGCCGATGACGACCGCGACGTCTACGCCGCCCTCCAGCATCCGCAGCACCGCGTCCTGCCGGTCCTGCGTGGCCGAGCATATCGTGTCGAAGCTTCGGAACCGATTGTGCGCCTCCGCCTCGCCGTAGCGCGCTACCATCGCCCGGCGCACCTCGGCCGCGATGGCCAGCGACTCGCTCGACAGCATCGTCGTCTGGTTCGCCACCCCGACCCGCTGGAGGTCGCGCACCGGATCGAAGTCCGGCGACGCCGCTTTCCTGAACCGCTCGCGCAGCACGCCCGCGCCCCCACCCCGCTCGATGAAGTCGCAGACCGCGCGCGCCTCGGCCATGTCCCGCACCACCACGTAGCGTCCACCCGGATACTTCGTGACTTGCGACGCGGTGGCCTTCGTCTCCTCGTGCACGTACTTGCCGTGGATGAGCGCCGTGAAGCCGTCCTTCGAGTAGCTCTCCACGCGCTTCCAGACGTTGAGCACCGACCCGCACGTCGTGTCCACCAGCACGCAGCCGAGGGCACGCAGGCGGTCGAAATCGCCCTTCGTCACACCGAACGCCGGCAGGATCACGACGTCGTCGGCAGTCACGGCAGACAGGTCGAATTCGCCCTCGGTAGTGCGTTCGAGGAGGACGATGCCCATGTCGGCGAGCTTCCGGTTCACGTGGGGGTTGTGGATGATCTCCCCGACCAGGAAGATCCGGCGGCCGGGGAACTTGGTCCGTGTCTCGTAGGCATACTCGACCGCGCGGTCCACGCCGTAACAGAACCCGAACTCCTTGGCCAGCCGCACGGTGAGGCCTTCAACGGTCAACTCGTAGCCCCGCGCCCGCACCTCGTCCACGAGAGCGCTGTGGTAATCGTCCGTCAGCGCGCCCTGGATCTCGCCCTTGAGGCCGAATCCCTTGCGGAAATAGGTCTGATCCATCGCTGGAATCTAGCGCCTCGGGCCATGCGACGCGCCACTCCCGTTGGGAAGGACCGCTGTCACGCGGTCAGCGAACTCCACGGTCTCGCGGGCGAAGCGATCCCAGTTATAGTGCGTCTCCACGGCCTGCCTGGCGGCACGTCCCGTCTTGAGCAGAAGCGTGGGGTCGCCGAGCAGGCGGCGGATCGCCGCGGCGGCGGCGGCTGGATCGGTCGGAGGGACGAGGAAGCCCGTCTCCCCATCCCGGACGGCCGAACGCACGCCTCCAGAGTCACCGGCCACGCTCGGCGTCCCACTCGCTGCCGCTTCGACGAACGCGATGCCAAAGCCCTCGGCCTGCACACCCTCCTCGCGCGACAGGCCGACGTACACGGTCGCCGTCGCGTAGGCCTCGGCGATCTCGTCGTCCGAGAGACTTCCGGCGAACACCACGCGATCGGCAACGCCGGCCTGCTCGGCGATCGCCGCCAACCGGCCGGCGTCGTCGCCAGCGCCGACCACGAGATACCTGACGTTGGGCGGCAACGCGGCCAGAGCCCGCAACGCGACGTCCTGGCCTTTGTGGGGGACGAGACGGGCGACGGTCAGCAGAAGCGGCGCATCGCCGAACCCGAAGCGCCGGCGCAACGAGCCGGTGTCACGATCGGGCCGGAAGAAGGCGGGGTCCGTGCCCAAGTCGATGGCCGCTACCGGAGGCGGCCGACGCACGCCAGCTTCGCGCATGACAGTACGTGCCAGCTCGGCGCTCCAGGCCGATATCGCGACGATGCCGGCACTGTCGCCGAGGATACGCCGCGCGGCCCAGCGCTTCAGCGGGTGGTCCGCGATCTTGCGCCACTCCTTCACTAGGTCGAGGCCGTAGGCGTACACCAGATAGGGCACGGCAGTGCGGCGGTGGGCGTACCAGACCGCGTAGCCGGCCGGCCGGATGTTGCCACAGTGCAGGACGGCCCCAGGCTGCGCAACGAGGCGGCGCGCCCAGCGTAGCTGGCTTACCAGGCGCTTCGCGCCCGCGCGTGCGAAAGGCATCCGCTCGATCGGATAGCCCTCGCCCCTGTCGAAGGCTAGCGCATCGCCCTGGTAGACAGTGGACACCCGCACGCCTCCAGCGTGTGCCAGACGGCGGCACAGCTCCACATGCAGGCGGGCGATGCCGCCGAGCTCGGGGGCGTAGTTCTGCGTGACGAAGAGGTGTCGCGGCCTCGGCGCAGCTTCTCCCGGCTGCGGCGTGGCCCTCGAGAGTGGTGGCATGTCCAGTCAATCTGGCGGCCGTTGGCCGGCAGCGACAGCGGGTAGCCAGCGCCGGCGCATCAGCCTCGTGAACGCACCGACGACCCACGACCACGTGCCGGCACTCCTTCAACCTATCGTCGGCGATGAGGCCGAATCGGGAACTGCCGTACGCGCCCTCGCCCGGCCCCAAGCGCAAGGTCGCAGGCACCGGCGGAGACGCCGCGCCCTCGGGCCGGGTGTCACACGGCGCGGCACCGGAAGCAAAGGGTATGGCCAAACAGGAACCGCCGGTCCGTGAGCACGCGCCCGTGTTCCTGCTCCGCTGGCCGCCGTACTGCGAGCCGAGTGGCCAGGGTCACGATAGGCGCCAGCCACGCCCACGGCAGGCTTCCCTTCACCACGCGGTTCGTCTCCAGCCGTTCGATGGCGAACCCGGTCCGTGACAGGAAATACGCGAGTATTGGGTAGGTGAGCAACATGATGTGCTCGAGCCCCGTAATGGCCTCGGCCGGGTCGAAGGGCCGCGGCGCCGAGCTCCAGAACCCGGTGAGGAGCATCCTGACCCGCGAGGCCAAGTGAAGCACGTTCGGCGTGGTGAGCACCAGCCGGCCACCCGGACGCAGCACGCGCCGCATCTCGCGCAGCGCGTCCACCGGGCGCTCGAGGTGCTCGATCCCCTCGACGCATGCCACGTAGTCGAAGCTCGCATCCGCGAACGGGAGCGTGCGGCTCAGGTCGGCACAGAGTCTCCGCGCCCCGACCTCGCGACCCGGCCGCCGGTCGAGGTCGCCGGCCACGACCACGAACCCCATCGCCGCCAACTCCTGCGCGAGCGCCCCCGCGCCCGCCGGGCAGTCGAAGACGCGGCCGCGACGCCACTGCCCGAACCACGACAGGACCTTGGCATGGGTCTGGGGAGAGGCGTTGAGCGGGATCCCCGAACGCGAGACGCGCGCGCGGCCCATCGCCTACCGGCCCAGCGCGCGGCGATACACGCCAAGCGTCCCTTCCGCCATCTGCTCCACACCGAACCGGCTAACGCCGACCCGCCCTGCTTCACCCATCGCGGCCCGTCGCCCCGCATCGCCACAGAGGCTGGCGATCGCGGCCCCGAGCGCCGCCGCCTCTCCCACCGGCACCAGCAGTCCCGTCACCCCGTGCTCCACCACGTCGCCGATGCCGCCCGCGCTGGTCGCCGCGACCGGCTTGCCGCACGACATCGCGTCCAGCAGCACCGTGCCCAGTCCCTCCTCACGAGAGCTCAGGACGAAGACGTCGCACGCCGCGATGAGTGCGTCGGCGTCGGAGCGCTGCCCCGCCAGGTGCAGCACGCCGCCGAGCCCTAGAGTGTCACGCTCGCGGCGCACTTCGCCGGCCAGCGGGCCGTCACCTACGAGCAGCGCCTGAAGATCGGCGTCCCTGACAGCCGCGGCGATCGCGCGAACAAAGGTGAGCGGCGCCTTGTGTCGCACCAGCGCCGCCACCATTACGACCAGTGGAGCGCCAGGCCGGACGCCCAGCGCTCCCAGCGTCGCTGCCGGCGCCGGCACGATCGTCCTCGTCAGGTCAACGCCGGACGGCACGACGGCGATGCGTTCGCGCACGATGCCGCTCGCCACGAGCACGTCGCGCACCGCGCTCGAGATGGCGATAAGGCCCGCCACGCGGTCGTACTTCCACCGCGTCCCGGCATTGCGCCGCAGCGGGAAGTCAACGCGCCGCGTGGCCACCAGCGCCGCGTGGGTACGCAGCGTCGCCAGCGCTCCCAGCCCCACGGCGTGGGCGGTGTGGGCGTGCACGATGTCCGCGTCCGCGTCGATGATTCGCCCCGCCAACCGCCACGCGGCGAGCGGATCCACCTCGAAGCGCGGCGATGTCGGCCAGGTCTCGATGCCTTCCGCGTGAGCCGCCGCGAAGAGCTCGCCCTCGGGCCGCGCCGCGACTATCGAACGGTGTCCCCGGGCGCGAAGTTCGCGGGCG
Source organism: Gemmatimonadales bacterium (assembly GCA_030697825.1). Classification (NCBI taxonomy): domain Bacteria; kingdom Pseudomonadati; phylum Gemmatimonadota; class Gemmatimonadia; order Gemmatimonadales; species Gemmatimonadales bacterium. The sequence continues at coordinate 7,612 of JAUYOW010000048.1, forward strand.
AGCCAGAACGCCTGCCGTTCCCCACCGCGCCACCCGCGCTCGGTATCGAGATGCACGACGCAGAGCGGCGCATCGGCTCCGGCGTAGGGCCGGTCGTGAGACGGCGCGTCAGGAATGGAGGAACGTACTCCAGATCCAGTCGATCGTGCCGTGCGTCACCGCCGCCGCGGTCAGCTTCCGGGTGCGCTGGTACACCCAACCGTACGCGAGGCCGGCCAAGGTCGCCAGGAGCGCGTACCGCCAGTTGGGCCACGGACTCTTGACGATGTGAGACAAACCGAAGACCACCGACGCCACGAGGAGACCGACCCTCGGCGTCCAGATCCGCGTGAAAGCTTCCTGCATCAGACCCCGGAACAGCAGCTCCTCCGGAAGACCGACGAACAGGATGAGCCCGAACAGCCGCGCCGCGGACGGAAGCACTCCGAGCCATTTCGTCTCGAATTGCAGGAACCCGACGGCCAGTCCGAGCGGCAGAGCGACCGCGACGATCATCGCCACACCCGCCAAGGCGATGGCGATCTCCCGCATCCTGAGTCCGACCCGGACGTCAAGGCTCTTCAGCGGACGCACCACCAGGAAGATGAACAGGCCAAGGTCTATGGCGGCGAGGTAAGCGAGCCCCACCTGCGTCCCGCCGGGAACGCGGATGCGGAGCGCGCGGTCCCAGACGCCCGCCAGCATCCAGACCCCGAGCGCGCTGAGCAGGATCCGGCCGGCCGACGGCTCGGCGTCACCCTCGCCTCGCACGCCTGCCATCGCGATCGCTATGCACGCCGGCCATAGCAGCGCGTTGTACCATGCACCGGTACCGCCCGCGATCCCGACGGCAGCCCCGTACGCGGCGAGTCCCGCCGCGATCCACCCTGCCAGCGCCGGCCGGGCTGCGACCGCCCCGCGCATGCGTCCCTGTGCATCCGGCAGGAGCAGCGCCATGTACGGCACCACCGCCAGCCAGAGGAAGCCGAGCCAGGGCCAGCGCGCGGCGCTGCCTCCGCTCATCACCAGGAGCGCGGCCAGCGTCAGCGCGCCCACTACGAGCCCGGCCGCACCGTCACGATCGCGCAGCCTGCTTGAGAGCGTCACCGGGACGGGGTAGTCGAGTTGCAGCCGGCCGTGACGGGCACCGCACGAAAGCTGCCGGTCACCCGCACCGGCGAGCCGTCCGCTGCTTCGGATATCACGTCGAGGCGCCCGGTCGCCGCCGCTACGGCCTCGACTCTCACCGTCCCGCTCACTCCCAGGAGCGCGGGTCCGACACTGTCTCCCATCGACCGCAGCACCGCCGCCGCGGTGCCGGCGCCCTCGAGCCCGCGGCGTACGGTGAAGGTGCGCGGTGCGGTGATCGGCCACGCGACGCGCAGCGCGATTCCTCCGGTCCACGCGCGATCCACCGCCACGATCACGAGCGCACTGTCGGACTCGCACCAGGTCGCGCGCGCCGGCGCCTCGACCAGCCGCGCCGATCCGCGGCCCTCGCGCTCCATGAGCAGCCGGCCCGTCCGTCCGCCCGCCCCCGTGACCTCGTCGTGGTCACCCGCGCACGCGACCAGCGCGCCGGAGATGCACGCTCCGGCCGCCCGGATGAGGATCGGCCTTATCGACATGGTGAAGGAACCTACGAACGCGCAGCGCGGTTGCCTAGCGGCGCGCTCCGAGGATCAGGTCGAAGCGCCAGTCGGCGCCACCGATCAGAGGCCGAGCCGCCTGAAAGCGCACCGTGCCGCGCAGCGCCGAAAGGGCGACGCCGGCAGAGGCCGAGGGGTCCCCGCTGAACGAAAGGCCGCGCGCTGCCGCCTGCCCGACATCCACGAACCCGACGGGAGAGATGAGCCGCCGCCTCCGGAACCCCACATCCACACCAAGGGACCACGCCGATACACCCTGGAAGGTGCCCGCGTCGTACCCGCGCAAGGTGCGGGCGCCGCCCAGCCGGAACCGGCGCTGGGGAACGCTGTCGCCGGCACTTGCGCCCGCCGTGCCGTAGGCGGTCAGGTCCAGACGCAATGGAAGGGTCGAGCGCAGGGTCGCTGCGAGCCACGCGCGTCCCATCGCCCGCTCGCCCGCCGTCCCCTCGAGGCCCGCGCGCCACGAGAGAGCCGGACCGCCGCCGGCCGCCTCGGCGCTCCCCGTCACGAAGGTTCCGGCGAGCACCGGCTGGTTCGGCTGAAAGGCCCCGTCGCCGCCGAGGAAGTCGTTCACTCCGGACCTCGCGAGACGTCGAGGAGCAGACTCTCGTGCGGCCCGCAGCTCGAAGGTGAGATCCGCCCGATGGCCCCACGGCCGCTGGTGCCGGACCTCGGCGCCCTGCGAGAAGACGTACGCCCCGTCGTCATGCGCGAACCAGGCCGATGAGAACGTGTTGCCGGACGTCAGGCCCGGCGCCAATGGGTCCGCATCCCGCATTTCGCGGAACACCGCGAGCTCGGTGCGCACGCCGGGTGCGTCGCGCCGCAGACCCAGCCAGCCCTGGAACCGCCGGTCAGTGAAGGCGTAACGGCCTCGTACGTTGGCCGTGACGAACGGAGCGCCCAGACGCCATGCGTATCCCCCGCCTAACGACAGCCCCTCGGCACGATTGTAGCGCGAGATGTCCGCCAGCCGATCCACGGCGAAGGTGAGCCGAGGGCGGCCCGTCAATTCCACCGGCAGCCGCTCCAGTGTGCCCATCAGCTCTCGGCGTGCATCCTCGAGCCGCTGCACATCCTCGGCCTCCTGACCGAGTCGCATCGTGTCCGTCCAGCCCCGGTAGGCCCGCAGCGTCGAATCCGGTGGCACGATCACTTCGTACCGCCCGCCCGGCCAGCGCCCGGAGCGCACATAGCCGCGCGCTCTGGCGAGCCGCGCGAGCGAGTCTGCGCGCTCACTGCGCTGCTGACGGCGCTGTTCACGCCGTTCCTCCCGGCTGAGTGGTCGCCGGCGCTCCGCGCTGCCCGTGTCGGGCAGTGGGACCGTGAACGCGATGGGCCCCGCGTGATTGACGCGCATGTTGCGGAACGACGTGATGAAGTGGATGGGAACGATGACGCTCGTGATCCACGGCAGCTCTACGTTCAGCGTCAGCGACTGCCTGAACGGAAGCCAGTATCGGTTTTCGAACAGGCCGTACTCGAGGTCGGCGGTCACCCGAAGCACCCGCATGCCCATGGCGTTCGCGCGATCGGCCTGCACGCTGTCGCGGTGGGTCGTCCCTTCCGGATCGGCCCAAAGCTTGCGCCCCACGAACGCGAAGGTGAGGCGCACCGTCTCGGCCGTCTCCGCGTCCAACCAGATCTCGCCGGCTATCAGCGCCGCGTCGGAGCGCGTCGGCGTGACCCGCACCCCGATGGCGCGCACCGTGCGCCCCGGCAGCGCCAGCTCGATCGAATCCTCGATGGCGTAGCGGTAGTAGGCGTCGCCATCCGAGGCTAGCGGATGGATCGCGGCGCGGGTGGGGAAGTCCTGGCCCAGGAGCCGGATGCTGTCACCCAGAAACCGCGGGATGAACCACGGTCGCGTCCAACCCACGTCGACTCGCATGCCCACGAGTGCGGTCTGCGTGCGCTGACCGAGCGTCACGACGCGCACGTCGTTCGGCGCCTGCCAGGAGAGTTCCGCCTCCTGTTCGAGGGCGGCCAGCGGGATCAGGCGCGCGAAATGCCCCCGGCCGACGTTGGCGGCGAAGCGCGTCCTGATCGTGGCCTGATAGTTCTGTACCGCGGCGTCCAGCTGCCGATGGCGCTCGCGCGCCCTCGCGATGAGGGCGGCGGTTGACGAGTCAGGGAAGGGCGCAGCCTGGGTTTGCCACGCGAAAGCAATGGCGAGGCCGAGCGTCATTCCTCGCTGACGGACCTGAGGTGGTCGGGACGAGTGAGGCCGTACCGCTTGAGCCGCCGCCACAACGTGGTGCGGCTGATGCCCAGCTTGCGCGCGACCACCGCCAGCTGCCAACCCGACTCCGCGAGGGCGAGCTCGATGTCCTGGCGCTCGCGTTCCGCGAGCGTGAGGGCCGAGCCCGGGCGCGGGATGACCACCACCGCGGCGCCACCCAGCCGCTGCTCCCGCGCGACCGCGGCCAGCGGATGGCGCATCACGTCCGCTCGGCTCGAGGGAACTCCCCTTCCGAACAGCTCACGAGCGCCTCGGTTGGCGTGCACCACGGCGCCGGCGCCGTCGCAGACCACGACCGCGTCGCTCACGGCGTCCAGCGCGTTGACGAGCATATCGGCGTTGACCGACTGCAGGATCATGAAGGGCCCACCCCGGTTGCCGGCTGGTGCCACTACGCATGTAGCACCGGCATGGTTTCGCTCTGGGACGCTAGACCCCCTCCGAGGGAGGCCGAAACGCCGTGCCTAGTTGGCGACCGGCGGTCTGCTCGCCCCAGGTCGCCAGCGCCAGGCCGTAGAGGATGGGTCCCGTCGGCCAGCGCCGCCCTGGCAGTGACGCGCTCCTCGAGAATGAGAGGGGCCGCGACGGCGGTGATCGGCGGCTGGAAACGGTCCAACTCACCGAGTTCCCCTTGACTTGATACCGTATCTGACTGAATACTCAGTCAGCATGAAACGTGCTGCCCTTACGCAAGATAGGATCATTGACGCAGCCGTAGACGCCATAGCGGAACGCGGCGTTGGGTCGCTGACGGTTGCCGAGGTCGCCGGCAGCTGCGGTGTTTCGAGCGCGCTCGTGTACTACCACTTCTCCACCAAGGAGAAGCTGCTGCGAGCTGCGGCAGGCCGCCTCGCGGGTGCCAGGGCTCGGGATCGCGCCAAGGCGTTCCGATCCCGCGGCCTCTCCGCCCTCGACGAACATTGGCGCTTCATCGAGGAGGGGGTGGCGAGTCGTTCGGAGCAAGCCTGGCACGACGTGGTGGTTCTGTCGCGCAACGATCGAGCCGTCGCGGTAGAGATCGAAAAGGTCCGCGAACCAGAATGGCGGGCTCTCGTCCAGCGCCTGCCCGAGCTGTTCCTGGAGCTGGGGTCGGTGCCTCCCGCACCCGTGGAAGAGGTCGCCGTCGCCATCCTCGCCTTTGCCGACGGCGTGGCGCTCGGCCTCGCCGCCGGCACACCGCGCGAAGCGCTCAGGTCCGCCTACGACGCCTTTTGGCTCGCGCTGATTGCCGCGGGCCAATCCGCCGCCCGGCGTTGAGCTCGCGGCGCAGCTCTTCCAGCGACCCCGCGCGTAACGCAGGGTCCTTGCCACGCACCACCGTGAACGCCAGCGGCCGGTCGAGGGCGGGAAGGTCCTCCGGCCTGAGGCTCCGCGCGAGTCCCTCCTTCACTCGCACCCGCACGATCGCGCGCTCGCCGTCGATCTCGTAGGCGAGCGGGCACCGCTCACCCGCCAGCTGGATCCACGAAGGCAGCCCCTCCAGCGCGCGCCGCTCCGCCGCAGGCGCGAACTCCTCCACCGTGAGCGCCAGGTCCGCGCTCAGGAAGTCCTCGAACCGCGCCATGTTCTTGAGCCGCGCGCCGAGCGCCGCCCGCACGCCTGCACCCGAGGCGCTCGTCAGCGCGCCGCCCGAACGCCGGTACAACTCGCCAAGCCGCTCCAGCGTGTGACGCAAAGCGCGCGCGTCCTTGTGCCGCGCGGCGCCGGTCATCACCGCTTCCACGAGGGCGGCCCGCGACGGCCCCAGGAGATCCGGCGGGATGCGGTCCAGGACCTCCAGCTCCTTGTCCAGCTCGAAGCCGAAAAAGCGCAGGCGCCGGAGCGCTACGAGCGGCGTGCGCTTCTGACGCGCGTCGTATACCACCTCCGGCGCGTCCGGTCGCGCGTAATGGCGGATGAGATCGAACGGCAACTGCGTTCCCTCGACGGCCGCCCTGGCCACGCCTTGGCGGTCGGCGAAGTAGCGGATCGCGCCCGCCACGCCGCCCCACGTGCCGCACACCGATCCGCGGGAGACCCGCACCGGATCGCCGGTCGCCGTCTGTTCATCGATGACGAGGTCGAGGGGCATCACCCGCGCCAGCAGGTCCTGGAACCTTCGCAGCACGCTCTCGTCAGCGTGAGCGAGCCGCGCCGGCAACGAAAGCTCCAGGGCGCGATGCACCGAGGCGAAACCCAGTGCCGCGTCCTCGATCGCCTTCATGAGAACGCCACGCTCCTCGGCCCAGGACGCCAGCGACTCGCCGAACACGTGCCGCTCGAGCCCGTACACCTCGCCGACCGAACCGTGGCGGTTCACCGCTTCGGCGTAGACGTTGTAGGCCGTGAGGTGGTCCGACCCCGGCACGATCAGCCCGCGCAGCATCCGCTCTTCCCGCGTCATGCGGTGCAGCGAGTCCACCGCCGCGATCACCGCGACCACGGGGATGAGGTCGGTGTCGGCGTGAAGGAGGAGCTCGGCCCACTGACGATCGACCGGCAGCTCCTCCACCTCGATCCCGTAGGTTGTGAGCGCGCCGTTCTCAACGATGCCGCGCCGTTCGAGCAGCTCCACCGCGGCCGCGTACGCGCGCCGGTCCAGCGCGACCGGCAGGTCGAGGTCGCGGGCGTCCACGCCCAGCGCCGCACAGGTGAGCGCGACCCGCTCCGTGTCGCCGGCCAGCTGGAACTCGGGGGGCTGCGGCTCGAGCTTGGCGAAGTCCAGGTCGCGCTCGGTCAGGATGGTCACCTCGCCGCCCTCGACCCGTCCGTGCACGCGCCCCGCCATTTGGAGGATCTCGTTCGCGCCAAGTGGCAGGCGGGTGAGGACGTTGCGCCCGCGAGTGACCACGTTCTGGTAGCGCGCGTCGAGGATGACGACCGTGTCGAGACCGCGGATGTTGAGCGCCGATTGCCCCGCCGCGGTCATCGCGAGGAGGTAGGGCTTGGGCGCGCTGCCGTCGAGGAACGGCCGGATGACGCGGATCGGCTCGCCGCCGTGATAGAAGGCGGTGGTGAGGGCCGTCCACCGCGCCCCGACCTCGGCCGCCAGTGCCTCCACCTCCGCGCGGGTGGGCACGAACACGGCCACCCCGCGCCGGTCGCGCACCACCCGCTTGAGGAACTTCGGGTCGAGGAAGTCGGCGACCTTCATCGGCACGATCCGAACTCGCGCGGCGCGCGCGGGGTCGAACGCGCTGCTCTCTATGACCCGGCGCGACTCGAGATAGCGGGCGTAGAACGCCGGGTCCACCGTCGCCGACAGCCAGATGAAGCGGCACCCGGCCCGCTTGCCCAAAGCGAGGCACAGTTCGAGCTCGGCCGAGGTCTGGTGGATCTCGTCCACCACCAGCGTGTCGGAACCGGTGATCAGGCCGGCCTGGAACCACCGCCGCGCTATCCCGGTCGTGACGATCACCACGTTCCACGTCGGCGTCTCGGGCGTGGCTTCGCGCTCCCGGTTGACCACGCCGACCCGGAGCGGCGACCGCAGGATCGCTTCGGCCATCGGCCGGACGGCCAGAGTCTTGCCGGTGCCGGTCCCGGCGACGATGCCGAACCCTTCGCCGCTCGCCGCCAACTCCCGGACCTCACTGCCGTGCTCGGTCTCCAGCACGGTCTCGAGCCGAAGGCCCATGGCGAGCTCGATCGTCTCGCAGGCCGCGCGGGTCGGCGCGATCACGATGACGCGTCCCGTGGCGGGACGCGCCGAGTGGAAGGCCTGGCGATCTGGCGGGAGGTAGTGGTCCCGGGCGGGGTGCACGCGCGCTAGTCGCCCAGACAGACGCCTATCTCGCGCGCCGTCAGGATCGTGTCGGCGTCGAGCGGCACCAGCTTGGGCTTCGCGAGCGCATCCTTGAGCGACACGTAACTGACGGTGGGCGGAGTGAGGGCGACCATCACGCCGAACGTCCGCGTCGCGCAGCACCGGATGGCCGCGGCGCCGAATCGCAACGAGAGCAGACGGTCGAAAGTCGTAGGCGTCCCGCCGCGCTGGAGATGGCCGAGGGTGAGCGCGCGAGCCTCCTTGCCGGTGCGCTCCTCGATCGCCTTCGCCACTACCGCGGCGATGCCGCCCAGACGCTCCATCCCGCCGCCTACGGCCGCGGCCGCCTGCACCACGGGCGCTCCGCCCTTCGGCGTCGCCCCCTCCGCCACCACGACCACGCTGAACCTCCGGCCGCGCGCGTCACGCTCCCGGATCTTCCGACACACGCTCTCGATGTCGAACGGGATCTCGGGGATCAGGATGACGTCGGCGCTCCCGGAAACACCGGCGTTGAGCGCGATCCACCCAGCGTACCGACCCATCACTTCCACCACCATCACCCGGTCGTGGCTCTCCGCCGTCGAATGCACCTTGTCGAGCGCGTCCGTCGCAGTCGAGACCGCAGTGTCGAAACCGAACGTCATGACCGTGCCGCTCACGTCGTTGTCGATCGTCTTGGGCACGCCGATCACCGGCAGCCCCTTCTCGAACAACTTTTGCGCGATGCGCAAGCTACCGTCCCCGCCGATCGTCACCAGCGCGTCGAAGCCGTGCGCCGCGAACGCCGCCAGCACGTCGTCCGAGCGGTCGATCTCCTTGATCGACCCGTCCGGCTGTGGCGTCGGCCACTTGAAGGGATCGCCCCGGTTGGTGGTTCCGAGGATGGTGCCCCCGACGTGGGTGATGCCGCGCACCTCGTTGGGACCCAGGGTGAGGACGCGATCGTTGCCGAGCAGCCCGCCGAACCCGCGCTGGATGCCGTACACCGACCAGCCTCGGCCCACCGCCGCCAGCACCGCGCCGCGAATCACCGCGTTCAGCCCCGGCGCATCGCCGCCCCCGGTCGAGAGCGCTATGCGCATTGGTTCACCAGAGCCACGATCTCCCCCGGCTTGGCGTGCCGTCCGAGCGCCTTCTTGGAGAAGACGAGCCTGCCGTCAACGGTGACCTCGAACACCCCGCCCGACGACTGCTGGAGCGATATCTCCGCCTCCGGATACCGTTGCCGGATCTCCGCCGCCAGACCGGCGGCGCGTGGCTCGTAGTTTCAGACGACGCAGTACTCGATGCTGATGCGCATCACGCTCCTCAGGTCCCGACGATTGATTCACACTCTAGCACGGCCACCACTCCGGCGACAGTCCATCGCTTGACGCGCCCCGGTTTGACTCTTAACCTGGCAGGCCCCTGGTTTCGACTTCACGCACACGACACTCTAGGCGCAGCTTCCGCCCCGTCCGTATGTGACTGATTAATCAGTCAGCCTTCGGAAAGTACTGTGGGAGTGGAGTTTGGAAAAGTCATTGGAACAGGAAGGTACGCTCAGCAGGGAAACGCTGGTTCAGATCGGCGTCGTTGCCGGCGCGGTGGTGGCGATCGTCGCGGCCATCTGGACCTCGAGCCTGCCCTCCCCGTTCCCTTGGGCGTAACTTGCGCTGACCGTGGCCGCGGCTGCGGCCACGCGCCAATTCGGCCTGCCTCTTCCGGGCAAGGGGTTCGCGTCCTTCGTGCTGGCAGTGGTGCTGTTCGCCGTCCT
>JAUYOW010000049.1 GCA_030697825.1 Gemmatimonadales bacterium
CCGATCTGCCGCTCCAGCGCCTGGTACGCGCCGAGGAGGAGCTGCTGGCCGGTCTGGCCGCGGGCGTAGAAGGTGCGGGAGACCTGCGCGCCGCCGAAGGAGCGGTTATCGAGCAGGCCCCCGTACTCGCGCGCGAACGGCACGCCGAGCGCGACGCACTGGTCGATGATGTTGACGGAGATCTGCGCCAGCCGGTAGACGTTCGCCTCGCGGGCGCGGAAGTCGCCGCCCTTGATGGTGTCGTAGAACAGCCGCCAGACGCTGTCGCCGTCGTTCCGGTAGTTCTTGGCGGCGTTGATCCCGCCCTGCGCCGCGATCGAGTGCGCTCGCCGCGGGCTGTCCTGGAAGCAGAAACACTTCACCCCGTAACCCAACTCGGCCAGCGACGCGGCCCCGCCAGCACCTGCCAGGCCGGAGCCCACCATTATCACCGAGTATTTCCGCTTGTTGGCGGGGCTGACGAGCTTCAGGTCGAAGCGGTGCTTGTCCCACGTCTGGTCGAGGGGACCGGTAGGGGCCTTGGCGTCGAGGTTCATCGGACGATCCCCGCGAGCACGGCGATGGGGAACGAGAGGTTGCCCAGTACCACGATCCCAGCGAAACCCAGCGCCGCGGCTTGGGCGAGTCGCAGGTAGCGCGGATGGCTCAGTCCGAGGGTGCGAAGCATGGACCAGACCCCGTGACGCAGGTGTAGGCCGAGGAGGACGTTGGCGATGATGTAGAAGATGGAGACGGGCACCACCCGGAAGCCCGAGACGAAGTTGTGGTAGACGTCGTCGGGGACGAAGTCGGGATGGACGTTTCCGAAAGTGAAGTGCATCAGGTGGTAGATCACGAACCCGAGAACGATGACGCCGCTCCAGCGCATGGTTCGCGAAGCGTACGTGGACTCCTGGGCTTGCCACTTCCGATAGGACACGGGGCGTGCGGCCCGGCTCTCCAGGGTCAGCGACGTGGCGGACCAGATGTGGAGGATGGCCGAAACGAGCAACCCGCTACGCGCGATCCACAATCCGGCGCCGTGGAGCAGCAGCCGCAGGTTGACGGCGTACTGGTTGAAGGCCTCGGGTCCGAGGTAGACTTGCAGGTTGCCGGCCATGTGGGCGAGGACGAAACCGAAGAGGATGACGCCGGTCACGGCCATCACCACCTTGCGGCCGATCGTGGAGCGGAAGAAACCTGGGTTCGAGGTCATCGGGGCTGCGAATAATCGGAGATAGCTTGCGTGCGACGCAAGGGCGTCCCTAAGCTACCTTTGGTCATGTCTACCGAACGCAAGATGATCATGGGCTGGGTGAAGGTCTGCGTGGCGGCGGAAGTATTCAACTCCCGCTGCGACGACCACCTCCAGATGCGCGAGAAGGAATACCTCGCGGGCATCCAGCGTTCCGGCGAGCTGATGCTCTCGGCCCCTCTGGCCGACGGCTCCGCCGGCCTCGTCGTGTACGACGTGCAGTCGCTCAAGGAAGCCGAGCATCTGGTCGAGGAGCAGCCGATGGTGAGGGCGGGACTGCTGTCGGTCGAGTTGCACGAGATGTTCGCCGTCACGTATGGGTAAGAGGGGTGTAGGGCGCGTGGTCCAGGGTTATGGAGGACCGATGAGCGACATCAAGGACGACATCAAACCGGCGGGATTCACTGGTGCAGCGACGGCTGTGCTCGGCACCGTGGGCGGGCTGATGCCGGCGGCGGTGCACAGCATCATCGTCTCCGGCGGTCCGCTCTCCTTCGCCTGGATGCTCACGACCGACGTTGTAACGGTGGTGGCGATCGGTGCAGGGCAGGGGCTAACAGCCGCGGCGACTGCCCTCGCGCGAGGGCGCGGCGAGCATTATATCAGCCCCAAGCGGGGACTCGTGGGGGCGCTCGTAGTGGGTGCCTTCAACGGACTCATGTACTTCGCGCAGATGGCGGTGCCGGCCACGGAGCTCGGCTGGACGCTCGATCTCATCATCCTTGGCGCGGCCGGAGCGGCCGCCGGATGGTACGCCGTGAAGGTGCCCGAGAAGGAGCCCGCGGTCCCGGTATGAGACCGGGAGCGCACCCCGATGACTAACGAGGACCCGATGGGCGCTAGCCCGAAGAAGCTGATCGTCGTCGGCGACCGGGTGCTCATCACACCGGAAGAGGGCGAGGAGCGGACCCGGGTCGGTCTGTACCTGCCGCAGACCGCGATCGACACTCTGGCGGTGCAGGGCGGGCGAGTGCTCGCGACGGGCCCCGGGACTCCGGTAGCCGAGCCCGCGAACCTCGATGACGAGCCGTGGAGGATCGGCGCACGGGACGCCGGCGGGCGGTTCGTGCCGATGCAGGCCCACATCGGGGACTACGCGCTGTTCTTCCGTAAGGCCGCCGTCGAGATCACTTTCGAGGAGAAGAAGTACCTCGTCGTGCCTCAGGCGGCGATCCTCATCCTCGTCCGCCAGCCAGAGCACGACGACCAATAGGTGAAGTTCCCGCATCCGCTCGCCCTGCTGGCGGGCTGCATCGTGCTCGCGGCCGCGGCCAGCTACCTCCTGCCGGCCGGCCGCTACGAGCGCCGCGACGATCCACTCACCGGCCGCTCCGTCGTCGTCGCCGGCACCTACCACCACGTCGCTCCTGCACCGGTCACGCCGTTCCAGGCGGTCGTTGCCGTCCCCAAAGGAATGGCGGACGCCGGCTCCGTGATCTTCCTCGTGTTCCTGGTGGGCGGCGCCTTCACCGTGGTGGACAAGACCGGCGCTCTCCGGCGCGCGACGAGCTGGCTCGCCCGGAAGCTCGCACGCCGGGAGATACTGGTCATCCCGATCATCGCGCTGTTCTTCGCGGCGGGCGGCGCGCTGGAGAACATGTCGGAAGAGATCATCGCGCTCGTTCCCGTACTGCTCTTGCTGACCGGACGACTCGGCTTCGATCCCCTCGTGGCGGTGGCCATGAGCATCGGCGCCGCGGCTGTCGGCGCCGCGTTCAGCCCCATCAACCCGTTCCAGGTGCTCATCGCGCAGAAGCTGGCGCAGCTGCCCCCGTTGTCGGGGGCGGCTTTCCGGTCGGCCGTGATGGCGGTGGCACTGGCGGTGTGGATCGGGATGACGATGCGCTACGCGATGAAGATGCGGGTCGCCGCCGATGTCGCAGGGAGCGTGGAAGAGCCCTCGGCCGCCTCGGTGCTGGGGGCGCGGGGCGTCGTAGTGCTGCTGCTCGTCCTCACGGCCTTCACGCTGCTGGTGTACGGCGTCATGACCCAAGGCTGGGACTTCGACCAGCTCTCGGCGATGTTCTTCGTGATGGGCGTGGCGGCGGGCCTGGTCGGTGGTCTCGGCGTGACGGGAACGGCGGCGGCGTTCGCCGAGGGGTTCGCAGGGATGGCGTACGCGGCGATGCTCATCGGATTCGCGCGGGCGATCTTCGTGGTCCTCGACCAGGGGCAGGTGATCGATACCGTGGTGCACGGGCTGTTCGCCCCCATCGCGGTCCTGCCCGCCACGTTATCGGCGCTCGCGATGATGGTAGCGCAGGCGGCCATCCACTTCCCGGTGCCGAGCGTGAGCGGCCAAGCGGTACTCACGATGCCGGTGCTCACGCCGCTGTCAGACTTGATCGGCCTGCCGCGGCAGGTCACGGTGCTCTCCTACCAGTACGGTGCCGGGCTCGCTGACCTGCTCACCCCGACCAACGGCTCGCTGATGGCGGTGATCGCCGCCGCGGGCGTGCCCTATGAGAAGTGGTTGAAGTTCGCCGCACCGCTGTTCGGGACTTTGTTGCTGGTCGGCGCCGGGGCCGTGGTCGTGGCCATCCTGGGAGGTCTGACATGAAACGTGCCCGTCAGAGGAGTGGCTGAACGGGGAAGGGAATGAATCCGTTGGGTGACTCCCGTCGCAGATGGGGTGCCCCGATTTGCCGTGGGGAGGCGGTGTGGTGAAGATTACTGGAGTACCCTTCGCACCGGAGTTCGCCTGACAGCCGTGACTTACCAGCGCGCCGACCTGGGCTCGATATACCTGCCGGTCGGCAACATGCTCCAGATCGACCGCGCTATCTCGGTGGACGAGCACCGCATCGTTTGCGAGATGGACGTCCACCCGTCGCACTGGGTCTTCCCGCTGCACTTCCCGGGCGACCCGATCTACCCCGGCTGCCTCCAGGTGGAAGCGGCGGGCCAGGTCGTCGCGATCTGGGCCTGGCACAACGGGCTGCGCGGCAGGCCCCGCCTGGCCAAGGTGAGCGCCGAGTTCGAGCTGCCGATCCGGCCCCAGCCGGGGCCGGTCGTGTTCACCGGCACGATCCGGTTGCGCCGGCACATCTGCCTGGGATCGGTCGAGTTGACGGTCGGCGGACGGCTCGCGGCGACGGTGGAACTGGCGCTCGTGATCGTCCCGGAAGGTGTCAACGGCGGCGACGGGTCCGGCGGCGGACCGCCGCCGTAACTGTGACGGGCATCAGCGGTGGGGATGCCGGACAGACCTCACTCTCGACGGAAGGATCTCTACGATGAAGGCACGATATGCGTTCACGCTGGCGCTGGGCCTCGTCGGCACCGCCTGCCGGGGCGGCGGCTACCAGGCGTCGCCCGCTCCCCAACCTGCCGCCGCGGCGCCCGCAGGGCCGTCGCTCTACGAGCGGCTTGGCGGAGTGGACGCCATCCGCGCGGTGGTGGACAACTTCGTCGGACGGGTGGGCGCGGACGCGCGCATCAACACCTTCTTCCGCGGCGTGGACCTGGACAACTTCAAGCGGCTGCTCACCGAGCAGATCTGCCAGGAGACCGGCGGCCCGTGCCGCTACACCGGGCGCTCCATGCGCGAGACCCACACTGGAATGAACCTCACCGACGCGCACTTCAACGCGCTGGTGGAGGACCTGGTGGGGGCGCTGAACCAGTTCAACGTGCCGGAACGTGAGAAGAACGAGCTGTTGACGGCCTTGGGCGGGATGAAGGGGGATATTGTTGGGAGATAACGAGAGAAGGGGGAGTAAGGGGAGAGAGGGGAGTGGCGGAGCGATCCCTTACTCCCCTATCTCCCGTGACTCCCCCAACTCCCCTGACTCCCCTTTGTTTTTGCCCATCAAATCTTCGGCAACGTCACACCCTTCTGACTCTGATACTTCCCCTTCTTGTCCGCATACGACACCTCGCACGCCTCGTCGCTCTCGAAGAACAGCACCTGAGCGATGCCCTCGTTGGCGTAGATCTTCGCGGGGAGGGGCGTGGTGTTCGAGATCTCCAGCGTCACGAAGCCTTCCCACTCCGGCTCGAACGGCGTCACGTTAGTGATGATGCCGCAGCGGGCGTAGGTGGACTTGCCGACGCAGATCGTCAGGACGTTGCGGGGAATGCGGAAGTACTCCACCGACCGCGCGAGGACGAACGAGTTGGGCGGGACGATGCAGACGTCCCCCTCGTACTCGACGAACGACTTCGGGTCGAAGGCTTTCGGGTCCACCACCGCCGAGAGGACGTTGGTGAAGATCTTGAACTCCCGCGCCACGCGCATGTCGTAGCCGTAGCTCGAGACCCCATACGAGATGACCCCGGCGCGCACCTGCGCGTCGGCGAATGGTTCGATCATGCCGTGTTCGCGCGCCATGCGCCGGATCCACGAATCGGACTTGATGGTCATGGGCGCCCAATATACTCGTTTTTCTTGAAATCCGATTTGCGCGCGGCTACCTTCCCGAGGCTTCACCGAGGTTGCGCCGAACCGCCACACCAGCGCTGGAGACGATGCTGCAACCGTACGTTCCGCTGGCGATGCTTATCGCGTTCGTCGTGCTTAACGCCGTGGGCATGATCGCGGCGTCGCACATCCTGTCCGCGTCCCGCCCAACCGCCGTGAAGAACCAGCCGTACGAGTCGGGCATGCCTCCCCTGGGCTCCGCCCGGGAACGGTTCGACGTGAAGTTCTACCTCGTCGCGGTGTTGTTCATCATCTTCGACATCGAAGTCGTCTTCATGCTGCCCTGGGGCGTCGCTTTCAGGCAACTGGATCTCTTCGGCCTCGGTATGCTGGGCGGCTTGATCGAGATGGGCGTCTTCGTGTTGATCCTAGCGGTCGGCTACGTGTACGTGTGGAAGAGGGGGGCGTTGGAGTGGACGTGATGCCCGGGACCACCAGCGGCGTGGTGATGTCGTCACCCAACTGGATGACGACGAAGCTCGACTTCCTCGTCAACTGGTCGCGCGCCAACTCGCTCTGGCCGATGCCGTTCGGCACCGCCTGCTGCGCGATCGAGTTCATGGCCACCGCCGCCAGCCGCTTCGACCTCGCCCGCTTCGGCATGGAGCGGATGGCGTTCTCGCCCCGCCAGGCCGACGTGCTGATCTGCGCCGGCCGGCTCCCCTTCAAGCTCGCCCCGGTCATCCGCAAGGTCTGGGACCAGATGACGCAGCCCAAGTGGTGCATCTCGATGGGCGCGTGCGCCTCCACCGGCGGCATCTTCGACAACTACGCCATGGTGCAGGGAATCGACACCATCGTGCCGGTGGACGTGTACGTCCCCGGTTGCCCGCCGCGGCCCGAGGGGCTGCTCTACGGGATCATGCTGCTTCAGAAGAAGATAAAGGGCGAGACGGTGTTCGATCCCTCGCTGCGGGTCGAGAAGCTCGCGAACGACCATGGGCTCTTCCTCGAGCCTGCCGTCGTGGACGAGCTCTCCGAGCCGTTCGGGAACTCGGTCCACCAGACCCGCTCCGCCTGACGTTTCGGTGACGGCCACGCCACCCAATCCCTCGGTTGAAACGCTCCGGGCGCGCTTCGGCGCGGCCGTGGGCCGGTCGCTCGTTTCCTGCGGGGACACCATCGTCGTCGTCGCGCGCGAGCGGGCCCACGAGGTTCTCGCGTGGCTGAAAGACACGCCCTCGGAGCACTACGACTACCTGGCGGACGTCACCGCGGTGGAGTACCGGGACCGCGAGCTCCCCCTCGAGGTGGTCTATCAGCTCTGGTCGCTGGACCGGAAGCAGTTCCTGCGGGTCAAGATCGAGCTGTCCAGGGACCGGCCCCTCGAGGTGGACTCGGTCGTGGACCTCTGGCAGGGCGCCAACTGGCTCGAGCGGGAGGTGTACGACATGTTCGGCATCACCTTCCGCGGGCACCCGGACCTTCGGCGCATCCTGATGTGGGAGAACTACTCGGAGGGCTATCCGCTTCGAAAGGACTTCCCCCTCCGCGGGCGATTCAGCCGCTCCGAGCAAGTGCGCCGCGCTCTCTCCGGTGAGCTGGACGCGCACTACTCCGTGGAAGAGCTGTCCATCGCCGAGGCGGCGAAACAGGTGCCCTCCGCGATGCGGCTGCGGCTCATGGTGACGGTGGGCGACCAGGAGCCCGAGCTCGACTCCGACCACATGCTCCTCAACCTCGGCCCGCAGCACCCGGCCACGCACGGCGTGCTGCGGCTCCTGGTCGAGCTGGACGGCGAGGTCGTCGTGCGCGTCATCCCGCACGTGGGCTACCTGCACTCCGGTTTCGAGAAGCTCGGCGAGTACCGGCACTACAACCAGATCATCCCGCTCACCGACCGCACCGATTACCTCGCCGCGATGTCGAACAACGTCGCGCTGGCGCTGGCGGCCGAGAAGCTGATGGGGATCGAGATCACGGACCGCTGCCGCGTGCTGCGAGTGATCGCGTGCGAGATGACGCGCATCGCCTCCCACCTGGTGTGGGCCGGGACGACCGCGATCGACATCGGAGCGTTCTCCGTCTTCCTCTGGATGTTCCAAGAGCGGGAGCGGATCACCAACTTCATCGAGTCGTGGACCGGTGCGAGGCTCACCACCTCGCTCACCCGCGTGGGCGGGATGATGGCCGACGTGCCCGACGGTTGGGTGGACGGCCTCAAGGAGTGGGCCCGGCGCTTCCCCAAGACGCTCGACGAGGTCGAGGCGATGCTGTCGAAGAACGGCATCTGGCTCGGCCGCACCGTGGATGTCGGCGTAATGCCGGCGGCGGAGGCGATCAACTTCTCCCTCTCGGGCCCGATGCTGCGAGCCAGCGGCGTCGCCTACGACTTGCGCAAGGACCGGCCGTACCTCGGCTACGAGGACTACGACTTCGACGTGCCGGTGGGCGAGCACGGCGACGTGTACGACCGCTACCTGGTCCGGATGGAGGAGATGCGCCAGTCCACGCGCCTCCTGCTCCAGGCGCTCGAGCGGCTGCCGGACGGACCGATCAACGTGAGCGATCCGCGCGTCGTGCTCCCGCCCAAGAACCGCGCGATGGCCGACATGGAAGCGATGATCTTCCACTTCAAGCAGGTCATGGAAGGCGTGCCGGCGCCGATCGGCGAGGTGTACTTCCCGGTGGAGAACCCGCGCGGCGAGCTGGGCACGTACTTCGTGTCCGACGGCACGGCCAAGCCAGTGCGGTGGCGCATCCGGCCGCCCGCGTTCATCAACCTGGCGGCGCTGCCCAGGATGTCCGAGGGGCACCTCCTGTCGGACCTGATCGCGATCAATGCCAGTGTGGACATCGTCATGGGTGAGGTCGATCGATGAGTACAGCGGGCACGGGCGCACCGGCGTACGGCCGCACCGAAGAGCTGCCGCGGGTGTTCGATGCGGCGGGGCGCGCGGAGCTGGACCAGGTCCTGACGCGCTATCCGATCAAGGCTGCGGCGCTGCTGCCGG
This sequence comes from Gemmatimonadales bacterium, assembly GCA_030697825.1. NCBI lineage: Bacteria > Pseudomonadati > Gemmatimonadota > Gemmatimonadia > Gemmatimonadales > Gemmatimonadales bacterium. The sequence continues at coordinate 8,612 of JAUYOW010000049.1, forward strand.
CGCTCTGGATGGTGCAGCGAAAGCACGGCTGGATCTCGCCGGAGGGGATGGCTGAGGTGGCCACCGCGCTGGGCCTAACGATGGCCTACGTGAAGGGTGTCGTGACCTTCTACACGATGTATCACCAGCACCCGGTCGGGAAGCACTTCGTGCAGGTCTGCACCACGACCCCGTGCAACGTCTGCGGGGCCGAGCAGGTCGTGGACGCGTTCCTGAAGTCCACCGGGTGCAAGCGGATGGGCGAGACGAGCCCCGACGGCAACTGGACGGTGGTCGAGGTCGAGTGCCTCGGCGCGTGCGGGTTCGCCACGCCCGTGCTGGTGGATGACGACTTCATCGAGAGCGTGACGCCGGAGTCGGTCCCGGCGCTCGTCTCGAAGTACCGGTAGCGCCATGGGCTATCCTCATCGGAGTCACCCGAAAGAGACGCCGGTCCTCAGCACCCACTTCGGCGAGGCCGAGGCGCGGAGCTACGACGGCTGGAAAAAGCGCGGGGGTTACGCGGCGCTGGAGAAGGCGCTGGGCATGACGCGCGATCAGGTCATCGAGGAGGTGAAAGCCTCCGGGCTGCGCGGCCGCGGCGGCGCCGGCTTCCCGACCGGCCTCAAGTGGAGCTTCATGCCGAAGGAAGTGAAGAAGCCCCACTACCTCTGCGTGAATGCGGACGAGTCGGAGCCCGGGACCTTCAAGGACCGGGAGATCATGCGATGGACGCCCCACGCGATGATCGAGGGAGCGGCGATCTGCGCCCACGCCATCGGTGCGGAGATGACCTACATCTACATCCGCGGCGAGTTCACCGGGGAGTGGGCTATCATGGAGCAGGCGCTCGCCGAGGCGTACGCGAAGGGCGTGGTCGGCAGGAATGCGATGGGCAAAGGCGCGACGATCGAGATGACGCTGCACCGCGGCGCCGGCGCCTACATCTGCGGTGAAGAGACGGCGCTGATGAACTCGATCGAGGGCAAGCGCGGGAACCCGCGGATCAAGCCGCCGTTCCCGGCGGCCGCTGGGCTCTTCGGCTGTCCGACGACCATCAACAACGTCGAGACGCTGGCCGTGGTGCCGCACATCGTCGCGAAGGGCGCGGCCTGGTACAAGGCGATGTGCCTTTCCAACCCGAAGAGCACCGGCACCAAGCTCCTCTCAGTCTGCGGTACTATCGGGAAGCCCGGCAACTATGAAGTGACGATGGGGTTCCCGCTCAAGGACCTCATTCACGACCTCTGCGGCGGCGTGCCGCAGGGACGCCGGCTCAAGGCGGTGATACCGGGCGGCTCGTCCGTGCCCATCCTGACGGCGGACGAAGCCGACGCCACGCTGCTCGATTACGAGGGCTGCGTCGCGCAGGGCACGATGCTCGGCTCGGGCGGCGTGATCGTGATGGACGACTCGGTGGACATGGTTTACCAGATCATGCGGCTGGCGAAGTTCTACGCCCATGAGTCGTGCGGGCAGTGCACCCAGTGCCGCGAGGGCACGGCGTGGACCACCAAGATCCTCGAGCGGATCCTGAACGGGCAGGGGAAGCTGGAAGACCTCGATCTGCTCCTCGACCTCGCCGACCAGATGACGGGCACGACGATCTGCGTGCTTTCCGATTCGTGCGCCGCCCCCGTCGTGAGCGGCATCAAGAAGTTCCGCCCCGAGTTCGAGGCATACATCCGTAGCGGCCGGGCGGTGGCCGGCGCATGAGCGATCTGGTCAAGCTGACCATCGAAGGACGCGAGGTCGAGGTGCCGAAAGGGACCTCGGTGCTCGAGGCCGCCAAGCTCGCCGGCGTGCTCATCCCGCACTATTGCTACCATCCGTCGCTCCCGGTGGCGGGCGTGTGCCGGATGTGCCTGGTGGAGATCGAGAAGGCCCCCAAGCTCGCGGCGTCGTGCGCGATGCCGGTGGCCGAGGGGATGGTCGTCCATGTGGACAGCCCGCAGGCCAAGGAGGCGCGGAAGAGCGTCCTCGAGTTCCTCCTCATCAACCATCCGCTCGACTGCCCGATCTGCGACCAGGCCGGCGAGTGCGAGCTCCAGGACTACGTCTACCAGGAAGGCCGGAGCGGGACCCGCTACGGCGATTACGCCAAGCGCTTCAATCCGGTCGAGGATTTCGGGCCGGACGTCCTCTACGTCCCCAACCGGTGCATCCTCTGCACGCGCTGCGTCAGGTTCATGGAGCACCTGGCGGAGGAGCCGGTGCTCAACGTCTCCGAAAGAGGGGACCGCGCCTTCATCGGCATCTTCGAGGGACAGCAGCTCGACCACGGATGGTCGGGCAACGTCGTTGATCTGTGCCCGGTGGGCTCGCTCATCTCGAAGGACTTCCTGCACAAGGCCCGGGCGTGGGACCTCGACAAGACGCCTTCGGTGTGTCCGGGGTGCACGCAGGGCTGCAACATCACGCTCGAGACGCGGGACAATCAGGTGCTTCGCATCCGTCCCCGGCCCAACGCCGAGGTCAACCGACACTTCATGTGCGATGAAGGGCGGCTGGGCTACCAGTGGATGAACCGGGCCGACCGCCTCGAGGTGCCGATGGTGCGCGAGGGCGGCCGCCTCACGCCGGTGGACTGGGATCGGGCGATGGATCGCGTTGCCGCGTTGTGGCGCGCCTCGAAGGGCCCGTCGGTCGGACTCGTTTCGGCGGGCGCCTCGTGCGAGGCGCTGGAGCGCGCGGCAAGGCTGCTGAACCATGCAGGCGGCTCGGGAGCGTTCCGGGTCCGGGAGGGGGCGGAAGTCCCGCTCGCCGGAGTGCCGGACCTCGCGCTGCGGAAGGAACGCGCGGCCAACGTGTACGGAGCGCTCGAAGCGGGCTTCTCTCGGGACTGGGATGCAGCGGTCGGGCGCGCGAATGGCGCCGGTCTCGTGCTGGTGCTCGATGAACCGCTGGACGGAGTACCGTCGCTCGGCTCAGGCACGATGATCTACGTCGGCACGGTGCTGCCCGAGGCGGCGCGCGTCTCCGCGGCGGTCGTGCTGCCGTGCGCCACCATGGCTGAGGAGGAGGGCACCTTCCGGAACCTGCGCGGCCGGGTGCAGCGGTACTACCAGGCCAACACACCGCCCGGGATGGCGAGGCCCGCGGCGTGGATCCTCGACGAGATGCTCGAGGCGGCGGGACGGCCCGGCGCGCGCGTGGCAGCCTCGGCGTGAACCCGATCTCCGGCGGCGCGTTCCTGGCGGCCTCGGTCGTGAAGATCCTGGCGATCTTCACGATGCTCCTGGTGCTCATCGCGCTGTGGACGCTGGTCGAGCGGCGCGTCGCCGCCTTCATCCAGAACCGGCTCGGGCCCAATCGCGTCGGCCCCCAGGGCATCCTCCAGCCGGCGGCCGACGGGCTCAAGAATTTCTTCAAGGAAGAGACCCTTCCGCCGTTCGCCGACAAGTTCCTCTTCGTCCTCGCCCCCATGATGGCCTTCATCCCCGCGCTGATCACCTTCGCGGTGGTGCCGATGGCCGCTCCGGTGCCGACGCCGTGGGGTCTCGTGACCACCGCCATCGCCGACCTGCCGGTGGGCTTCCTCTACATCCTCGCGATCAGCTCGCTGGGAGTATACGGCTTCACCATGGCCGGCTGGTCGTCCAACAACAAGTACGCGTTGCTGGGCGGCCTGCGCGCCTCGGCACAGATGATCTCGTACGAAGTCTCGATGGGCCTCTCCGCCGTCGCGGTGCTCGTGCTGGCGGGGAACATCACCCTCCCCGAGATCATTCAGCGCCAGCAGCAGAGCACCTGGTTCGTCATCCCGCTCTTCATCGCGTTCTTCCTCTTCCTGGTGTCGGCGTTCGCGGAGACCAACCGGCTCCCGTTCGACCTTCCCGAGGCAGAGGCGGAGCTGGTAGCGGGATACCACACCGAGTATTCCGCCATGAAGTTCTCGATGTTCTACATAGCGGAGTACTCGAACATGGTGACGGCGTCGGCGCTGCTGGTGACACTGTTCTGGGGTGGATGGGACATCCCGTTCACCCATTGGGACGAGGCGCCGTGGACCGCCGGCAAGAGCATCGCCACGTTCTTCGCGTTCTGGGCCAAGACGCTGTTCTTCATGTTCCTCTATATCTGGGTGCGCTGGACGCTGCCGCGGTTCCGCTTCGACCAGCTGATGGACCTGGGCTGGAAGGTCATGCTCCCGATCGCGCTCGCGTACGTGATGATCACGGCCACCGGGGTCTGGGCGCTGGAGGCGGCGGGCCTCGGCGTGGGCCGGACGGGCGCCCTGGTCCTGGGCGGAGTGAACCTGGTGCTGGCCGTGCTCCTCTTCCGGGTCCTCGACCGACGCCGGATGATCGGCGGGGCAGGGCAGCGCGGGCGGGTGAAGTGGCGGGCGGAGGCGGCGGCACTCCGCGCCGCGGGAAGTAGCTGAGATGGCCATCGGCGTGAAGACGGTGAAGCGGCCCGCGGGCGACACCTCGTACGTGCGCGCCACGCTCAAGGGGATGTCGCTCACCTTCAAGCACATCTTCCAGAAAAGCTGGACGATGCAGTATCCGGAGGAGACGTCCGACGCCGAGTGGACGATCTCGAAACGATGGCGCGGCACGCACCGCATGGCGGTGGACGAGAACGGGAAGGCCAAGTGCACAGCGTGCGGGCTCTGCCCGCAGGTCTGCCCGGCCAACTGCATCAAGCTCATCCCGGGCGAGGACGAGCACGGCAACCGCTACCCGCTGGTCTACGAGATCGACGAGTTCCGGTGCGTGTTCTGCGGCTACTGCCAGGAAGTATGCCCTGAGGAGGCCATCCACGTCGGCGTCCACTACGAGAACGCCGAGTACAGCCGGGACGGCTTCGTGTACGACCTGGAACGGCTGATGAACCAGAAGCACGAAGTGTCGTCGCTGTGGGACCCCGGCGACCCCAAGGGCCAGTAGCGGATGCGTGAAGTCGTGTTCTACGCCAGCGCCGCGATCGCCATCGCTTCGGCGGTGCTGTGCATCACGCGCAAGAGCCCGGTGGCGAGCGCGCTGTGGCTGGTTTCGACCCTGTACCAGCTCGCGGTGCTCTACGTCCTGCTTGACGCGCACTTCATAGCGGCCGTCCAGGTGCTGGTGTACGCCGGCGCCATCATGGTGCTGTTCCTGTTCGTCATCATGCTGCTCAACCTGGGGCGCGCGGGGCCGAGCGACATGGCGGGCGCGGGCCGCCGGGTGGTCGCCGGCGTGGCGGGGCTGGTTCTGGCCGGCGAGCTGCTGGCCTTCCGGCTGGCGGTGCCGCCGGGCGAGCTCGTCCTGCCGGCGGGGACGGTGTCGCGGATGGTCGAGGAGCAAGGCGCGGTGACGGCGGTGGCGAAGCCGCTCTTCGAGGCCTACCTCGTCCCGTTCGAGATCACCTCGTTGATGCTCCTCGCGGCGATGGTCGGCGCCGTGGTCCTCGCGAAACGGAAGCTCTGACCGTGCTCGGGCCGTCACTCGCCGTCTCGGCGATCCTCTTCTCCCTCGGTGTCGTCGGCGTCCTGCTTCGGCGCAACGCGATCGTGATCTTCATGTGCATCGAGCTGATGCTCAATGCGGTGAACCTCACCTTCGTCGCTCTGTCGCAACAGCTGGGGCTCGACGGCCAGGTGTTCGTGTTCTTCGTCATGACGGTCGCCGCCGCAGAGGCCGCCGTTGGGCTCGCGATCATCATCGCTCTCTACCGCCATCGCGACACCCTCGACCTCCAGAACATGAACTTGCTGCGCGGGTGAACCCACTCACCGGCACCGCGGCCGACTACGTCGGCCTGGCGATCCTCCTGCCGTTCCTGGGCTTCCTGGTGAACGGCGCCCTCGCGTTCGCGCGCCCGAATGACCAGCGCGTCGTCAGCATCGTGGGCGTCGGGTCGGTCGCGGCCGCTTTCGTGGTGGCGGTGCTGGTCTTCCTCGCGGTGCTGGGCAAGCACCCGGAGGAACCGTACGTCCGGAGCTTCTGGACCTGGATGGCCGCCGGAGACCTGGAAGTGCGCGCCGCGCTCCAGGTGGACCAGCTGTCGGTCGTGATGATGCTGGTGGTCACGGGGGTGGGCGCGCTGATCCACGTCTTCAGCGTCGGGTACATGCACGATGACCCGGGGTACGCACGCTACTTCGCGTACCTCAACCTCTTCATCGCGTTCATGCTGGTGCTGGTGCTGGGCGCGAGCTTCCCGGTGCTCTTCATCGGATGGGAGGGCGTGGGTCTCTGCTCCTACCTGCTGATCGGCTTCTGGTTCACGGACCGGCAAAAGGCCGCGGCCGGGCTGAAGGCCTTCGTGGTGAACCGCATCGGCGACTCCGGCTTCCTGGTCGCGATGTTCCTGCTGTACCGGCACCTCGGCACGCTGGACTTCGTCGCGGTGAACGCGCTCGCGCCCGAGCGGCTCACCGCGGCGGGGCCGACGGTCACTGCGATCGCCCTGCTCCTCTTCCTGGGTTGCGCCGGGAAGTCGGCGCAGATCCCGCTCTACACCTGGCTGCCCGACGCGATGGCCGGCCCCACTCCGGTCTCCGCGCTGATCCACGCCGCGACGATGGTGACGGCGGGCGTCTTCCTGGTGGCGCGGGCCGGCATCCTGTTCGCGATGGCGCCGACGGCGGGCGCGGTGGTGGCCGGCGTCGGCGCGGTCACGGCGCTCTTCGCGGCCACGATCGGCCTCAAGCAGTGGGACATCAAGAAGGTGCTCGCCTACAGCACCGTCTCGCAGCTGGGCTACATGTTCGTCGGGGTCGGCGTCGGCGCCTACAGCGCCGGCATCTTCCACCTGGTGACGCACGCCTTTTTCAAGGCGCTGCTCTTCCTGGGCTCGGGGAGCGTGATCCACGCGCTGCACCACGCGTACCACCAGACCGATCGCCACGCCGATCCGCAGGACATGCGGAACATGGGCGGCCTGCGGCACGCCCTCCCGATCACGTTCAAGACGATGGGGATCGCGACCCTGGCCATCGCGGGGATCCCGCCGCTGGCGGGGTTCTTCTCGAAGGACGAGATCCTGGCCTCCGCGTTCGCCCGCGGGTCGGAGCATCCTTTCTGGTACCTGGTGTGGGTGGTGGGCGCGGTCGCGGCGCTGCTCACGGCCTTCTACATGACCCGGCTCATGCTCTACACCTTTTACGGCCCGAACCGCACCGGTGAGGCCGAGCAGCCGCACCTCAAGGAATCGCCGAAGGTGATGACCGTCCCGCTGGTGGTGCTCGCCGCGCTCACCGTCCTGGGCGGCGCGGTCAACCTGCCGCACGTGGGATCGTTGCACCACTGGCTCGAGCCGGTGACCGGTCGCGCCGCGCAGTTCCTGGGGGAGGCCGTGCCGTCCCTCGGCCTGGAGCTAGTGCTGATGGCGATCGCGGTGGTCCTCGCGGTCGCGGGCATCCAGCTCGCCCGGACGCGGCTGCGGCCGGAGCGGCTCGTGCCGGCCGACCAGGCGCCGCCGGAGCGGGGATTCGAGCGGCTCCTGCTCGAGAAGTACCGCGTGGACGAGCTGTACGACGCCGTCGTCGTGCGGCCCGTCGTATGGCTGTCGCGGGTGGTCCTTTGGAAGGGAGTCGACGCCGGCGCGATCGACGGGGCCGGCGTCAACGGTTCCGCGGCCGTGGCGCGCGCGCTGGGCTGGCTTGGCAGCCGCCTGCAGACCGGCCAGGTGAGTTCGTACGTCCTCTTCTTCGTCCTCGGCGCGCTGGCGGTACTCGGCGCGATGGCCCGGTAGCTGGCATGCAGGCATTCCTCACCAACGTCGGCTACGCGCGCTGGGCGATCACGGCGCTCCTCCTCATCCCGATGGCCGGCGCACTCATCATCCCGGGGTTGCCCACCCGCCTGGCGAAGCGCGTGGCGCTGTTTGTGACGCTGGTCGAGTTGGTGGTCTCGCTGGGCCTCTGGTGGGCGTACGATCCTTCCGGCGGGGCGTTCCAGCTCACCGCCACGGCGCCGTGGATCCCGGCGTGGGGCATCGCCTACCGGGTGGCGATCGACGGCATCTCGCTCGCGATGGTTCTGCTCACGACCTTCCTCATGCCGCTCGCGGTGCTGGGGAGCTGGAGCGGCATCACGACGCGGGAGCGGTCGTTCTACAGCCTCATGCTAGTGCTCACCTCCGGCATGATTGGGGTGTTCGTCGCGACCGACCTGTTCCTCTTCTACGTGTTCTGGGAGGTGATGCTGATCCCGATGTACTTCATCATCGGGGTCTGGGGCGGCAGGGGCCGGCTCTACGCGAGCATCAAGTTCTTCGTGTACACGATGCTCGGCTCGCTGCTCATGCTGGTCGCCATCCTCTACCTGTACTACAACGCCTACCGAACCGCCGGCGGGCCACCCTCCTTCGCGTACGACCGGATCCTCCAGCACGCCTCGGTGCCCATCGGCGCGCAGTTCTGGCTCTTCGCGGCGTTCTTCCTCGCGTTCGCCATCAAGGTGCCGATGGTGCCGTTCCACACCTGGCTCCCCGACGCGCACGTCGAGGCGCCGACGGCGGGTTCGGTCATCCTGGCGGGCATCCTCCTGAAGATGGGCACCTACGGCTTCATCCGCTTCGCGCTGCCGTTCTTCCCGCGAGTCGCCTTCGACCCGACGGTGAGCGCCGTCGTCATCACGCTGGCTGTGATCGGCATCGTATACGGGGCCCTCGTCGCGATGGTGCAACCCGACTTCAAGAAGCTGATCGCGTACTCGTCGGTGAGCCATATGGGGTTCGTCGTACTGGGCATCTGGGCACTCACCGTGGAGAGCGTCCAGGGCGCTCTGATGGTCATGATAAGCCACGGTATCTCGACCGGGGCGCTGTTCTTCCTGGTGGGCATGATCTACGAGCGGCGGCACAGCCGGATGATCGGCGACTTCGGCGGGATCGCGCGGGTGGTGCCGGCGTTCGCGGCCGTGCTCACCATCGTCAGCCTGTCGTCCATAGGGCTCCCCGGGACCAACGGCTTCGTCGGCGAGTTCCTGGTGCTGCTCGGCTCGTTCAAGACCCACCCGGTGGCCGCCGGGATCGCCACCACGGCCGTGATCCTCGCTGCCGCTTACCTGCTGTGGGCGCTGCTGCGCATGCTCTACGGCCCACTGGACAAGAAGGAGAACGAGTCGCTGACGGACCTCACGCCGCGCGAGTACGCGATCCTGGTCCCGCTGCTGGCCATGATCTTCTGGCTCGGCCTTTCGCCGGGGCCGATGCTGCGCAGGATGGAGCCGTCGGCGCGGAACTTCATCGAGTCGGTGCAGGGACCGGCCGGCGACGTGCGGGTCGCCGACAGGGAGCGCCGATAACATGCCGCTCGATCTAGATACCGGACGCGGCCTCGCCGTCGGGCTGTTGCCCGAGATCATCCTGAGTGGCTGGGCGATGCTGCTGCTGCTGGTCGCCGCGTGGCGTCACCGCGAGCCGGGCGCGCAGCGCCAGCTGGGCTGGCTCAGCGTGGCAGGCCTGACGCTCACATCGGTGGTCGTCGCGTGGCTGTGGGCGAAGGGCGTGCACGCCGAGGGCCTGACGACCTCGATGGCGGTGGACGCGTTCCGGTGGGCGGTGGACCTCATCGTCCTGCTGGGCGCGGCGCTGACGATCCTCCTCTCGATCGGGTACCTCGACCGTGAGGGGATCCAGGTCCCCGAGTACCACATCCTCGTCCTCTTCGCCACGGTCGGGATGATGCTCCTGGCCGGCGGGGCGGACCTCTTCGTGATCTTCCTCGGACTCGAGCTGATGTCGGTCTCGGTGTACGTGCTCGCCGGGATCAACCGGAGGAGTGCCGTCGGCGCCGAGGCGGCGCTGAAGTACTTTCTGCTCGGGGCGTTCGCCTCCGCGTTCTTCCTGTACGGAATCGCGCTGGTCTACGGGGCGACCGGCACGACCAAGCTCGCGGTGATGGGCATGCAGGTGAGCAGCCTCGGGGTCGCGAAGCACCCGATGCTCGTGGCCGGCCTCGGGCTCCTCTTCATCGGCTTCGCCTTCAAGGTCGCTGCCGTGCCTTTCCATATGTGGGCGCCCGACGTATACGACGGCGCTCCTTCGCCGGTCACGGCCTTCATGGCCGCGGCGGTGAAAGCCGCGGCGTTCGGCGCCTTCGTGCGGCTGCTGCTGATGGGGTTCTCGAGCATGCACCCGAGCTGGGACGTCGTCATCTGGTGGCTGGCCGCGGTGACGATGGCGGTCGGGAACCTCGTCGCGTTGGCGCAACGCAACCTGAAGCGCATGCTGGCCTACTCGAGCGTCGCCCACGCGGGTTACCTGCTGACCGCGCTGGTCAGCGGATCGCTCGCCGGGGCGGCGGCGTTCCTCTTCTACCTCTTGTTCTACACGCTCATGACGGTGGGTGCCTTCGCCGTGCTCATCGCCAAGGGCCGGGGAGGCGAGCGTGACGTCACGACCGACGACCTCGCCGGCCTGGCCGAATCCGACCCGTGGCTCGCGTTCGTCATGGCCGTGTGCATGCTCTCACTGCTGGGTTTCCCGGGTACGGCCGGGTTCATCGGCAAGTGGTACATCCTGACGTCCGCTACGGGGAGCGGGTATGCGGTGCTGGCCGCGGTCCTGGTCCTGACGAGCGTGGTCTCGGCGGGCTATTATCTCCCGGTCATCATGGCCATGTACATGAAGCCCCGGCTCCACGAGCAGGCGCACGCTGAGGTGAAGCTCCCGGGCCTGGTGCGCGGGATGCTCGTGGCCGTCGTGGCGGCCCTGCTCCTGTTCGGCGTGTGGCCCAACGAGGTGTTGAAGGCGGCGCGCGACGGCTCGCACGCCTTCCTGCCGGCGAGCGCCGCGGTCGTCGCCTCGCCCATGGCCACCCACTAGCGAGCCTCGGGGACCGCTCGCGGTCTCCGTTACCGGCCCATGCGAGTCGATCCGGTCATCTTCCGCCAGTACGACATCCGCGGCACCGTCGGAGTGGATCTCACGCCCGACGTTGCCCGCGCCATCGGACTGGCCGTGGGCTCCGAGTCTCGCCAGCGTCTTGGTCGCATCCCCACGCTTGCCGTGGGGCGAGACAACCGTCCGAGCGGCGAAGCACTGGTCGGCGCGCTCACCGAGGGACTGATCGCCACCGGAGCAAAGGTGCTCTCGGTCGGTCTCGTCCCCACTCCCACGTTGTACTTCGCCATCCACCACCTGCGTGCCGACGGAGGCGTTCAGGTCACCGGCTCGCACAACCCGCCGGAGTTCAACGGTTTCAAGATGGTGCTCGATGGCCTGCCGTTCGCCGGCGATGACATCCAGGGGCTGCGAGCGCGCATCGAGGCGGAGCGCTTTACGGCGGGAAGTGGCGCCGTCCTGAGCCACGAGGTTCTCGACGCCTATCGTGACGAGGTCGTGCGCCGAGTCGGCAAATTGCCGCGCCGGGTGCGCGCCGTCGTGGACTGCGGCAACGGCACCGCCTCCGTGGCGGCGCCGGAGTTGCTGAGGGCGCTGGGGGCCGACGTTATCGAGCTCTTCTGCGAGTCGGACGGCAGCTTCCCGAACCACCACCCCGATCCGACCGTCCTGCACAACCTCGAGGACCTGCGCGCCACGGTGAAGCGCGAGCGCGCCGAGTTGGGGATCGCCTTCGACGGCGACGGCGACCGCATCGGCGCTGTGGACGAGAGGGCGGATGTGCTCTTCGGCGACCAACTCCTGGTGATCTACGGCCGGGACATGACCCGCCGCCTCGGACCGGGCCGCGAGGTCATCTTCGACGTGAAGTGCTCCGACCTGCTCCCGATGGCGCTGGAGCAAGCCGGCGCGCGGCCGGTCATGTGGATGACGGGTCATTCGTACATCAAGACCAAGATGAAGGAGTCGGGCGCTCCGCTGGCCGGCGAGATGAGCGGCCACATGTTCTTCGGCCCGCCGGACTACCTCGGCTTCGACGACGCTCTGTATGCCGCGGCGCGGCTCCTCAAGATCGTCGCCGAGCGGCAAGGTCCGATGTCGGGGCTCCTGGCCGACCTGCCTCGCTACGTGTCCACCCCGGAGATCAGGGTGGACTGCGCGGAGGACCGGAAGGTGAAGGCGGTGGCGGCGGCGGCACGCCATTTCTCCGCCCGCTACCCGACGATCACCATAGACGGCGTGCGGTGGCGCGCCGAAGACGGATGGGGACTGATCAGGGCCTCGAACACCCAACCCATACTCGTCCTCCGCTTCGAGGCCCGAACCGCCGAGGGGCTGGGCCGCATTCGCCGGGAGGCACTCGACGTACTCGCGGCGGAGGGGGTGAGCGTCCCGGGCCAATGAGCCGGCGCCGTGTCGCGGGACTCCTCGTCGTCGCCGTCCTCGTCACGCTGTTCGGGGGCCGGTGGGTGGCGCTCCGGTACACCGAGCATGCCTGGTATTCCGACCTAGGCCTCGCCCGTCAATTCTGGGTGCTGCTGCTTCGGGCGGCAGGATGGCAGCTCGGCGTCGTCCTCGCGGCGACGGGGTGGTACGCGGCGCACACCCTCGGCGTGTATCGCTCGATCGGGTCGGTCCACCTCCCGCGCCGCGTAGGTAACCTCGAGATCGCCGAGCAAGTGCCGCGTCACCTCCTCCGTCTGGTCGCGCTCGGCGTCGCGCTCCTCCTCGGCGTCGCCACCGCCTACAGCTTCTCCGACGTTGATCACCTCGTCGCACTCTACCGCCACGCGGTCCCGCTAGGGTTCACCGAGCCCGTACTCCAGCGCGACGCGTCGTTCTATCTCGCCCGGCTCCCGCTGCTCGAGACCCTGAACATGCTGGCGGCGATCTCGGTGCTGCTGGCGAGCGCACTCACGGTGGGACTCTACGCGCTCACCGGCAACCTGTCGGTCGCGCAGCGCCGGCTGCGGATCACCCCGCACGCGCGCACTCACGTGATCCTGCTCATGACCGTCACCGCGCTCGTGGTGGCCTGGGCGTTCCATCTCGACGCCTACCAACTCGTCGGCGGGGGCGGTTCCGTGCAGGGGGCGCTTTCGGCCGTGGACCGCGCCATCCGGATCCCCGCGTCCACGTCGCTTGCCATCATCGCGCTGATCGTCGCGGCGGGCACGGTGTCGGCCCTGCGATGGATGCGCCCCGGCGTCCTGATCGGCCTGTGGGCTACGCTCGTCGCGGCCTCGCTCCTGGGTCGTTTCGTCGTGCCGTTCCTCGCCGAAGGGTGGGGCGCGCCGGGTGGACCAGGGGTCGCGCAGGCGCTTGCCAGCTACGCGGACGGTTACTCACGGGTCGGGTTCGGGTTGCTGGAGGTGCGCGGAAAGGCACTCCCGGCGACGCCCGAGCTGACGCCCGAGAGCGCCGGCCGCCTCGCCGCCGAGCTGGAGGGCGTCTCGCCGTGGAGCGGAGAGCCGGGGATACTGGAGGCGCTGGTCTCTGCCTCCGCACCGGCGGACACGGCGCGGGTGCAGGCGTGGACCGTGAGCGTGGGGCGGCTTGCTGGGGCGTCGGGCGCAGAGTGGCTTGCCGCGCTGGCCGTCCCTCAGACCGACCCGCTCCGCGCCGCGCGGCTCACGCCGAGGCCGCGCTGGGCGGCGCTCCACCGCGGCGCCCTGGCATGGGGCGGGGAGCCGATAGCGTTGAACGCCGGTGGGGGCGGTTCCCGAAACCTTGCGTCGCTGGATCCCCTGGACACGGCGTCGGGAGCGGTGCCCGTGGCGCGCGCCCCGGGCCGCATCCGCTTCCTGCCGCGCGCGGCCGAGCTGGGCGTCGTCGGCCCCGACGAGGGGACGGTTCTCGAGCCGCCGCCCGGCCTTCTGCTGGGAACCTTCGTGCGGCGACTCCTCTTCGCTTGGGCGTTGCAAGCGCCGCCCTTGCTCGACGACCACACCAGCGCCGCCGATCGAGTGATCTTCTGGCGCGATGTGCCCTCGCGTCTCGCCCGGCTCTATCCTTTTGCGGCGTTCGACGCACCGCGGGCCGCCCTGGTGGGGGGAAGGCTCGTGTGGATCGTGGACGGATATCTAGCGTCTTCCCGGTTCCCGCTCGGCGAGTACGTCCGCTGGCACGGTGACAACGTCAATTTCCTGACCGCCCCGTACGTAGTGACTGTGGACGCCGTGACCGGCTCCACTCGCCTCTACCTGCGCGGGACCGGGCTCGCCTTCGCCGCCGAAGTGGCTCGCGGCGAGGGCACGGAGGCGCTCCCGAGCGATAGCATGAGCGCCGACCTGCGCCGGCGCCTGGACTACCCTCTCGGGTTGTTCGGAGCGCAGGCCGCGATGCTGGCGCGTCGGGGTGACGACAGCGCCCGCGGCGAGCGCCGCTGGGCTCTCGCCGCACGAGACAGCGGCGTGGCGTCCGCCGGCGACGCGGCACTGCTCCGGCCGGCGGTCGCGCTGCTGGCTCTCGGTGAGGCCGAGCGCCGGCTGTGGTATCTCCTGCCGCTCACCGACGCCGCCGGCAACCGGCTCGCCGCGATCGTCGCGGCGACCGGCGGGGAGGACGGTTCGCTCCGGCTGGAGCTGCTGCGCTTGCCCGAAGGGTTCCCCACGCCTTCGGCCGCCGCGAGCCGCCTGTCCTCGGCGCCGGCGGTCCTGGCGGCATCAGCCGCGGCCTCCGGCCCCGAAGGCGCGGTGCGCCGGGGACCGGTCTTCCCGGTACCGGCGGCAGGAACCATAGCTTACCAGCAGGTGATCTACGGCTCGACGCACCGCACCGCCAAACCTCTGAGCGTACGCGCCGTCGCCTTGGCCGTGGGCGGCCGCGTCGGCGTCGGATCGGACGCCGCCTCGGCGGCGCGGGCGCTGGAGCGCGGCGAAACGGGCGGCGGAGATTTCGGCGCCGGGATCTCGCTGGCGGTGGCACGCGCCGCATTCCTGTCGCTGGATTCCGCGGTCCGGCGCGCCGATTGGGCTGAGTTCGCGCGGGCATATGCGGTCCTTCGCCGTGCGCTCGGGGTGGGCGTCGGGGAGCGGCCTTGAACGCCATGGGGTGCGGCCCTACTTTGCGCCGCCGGACCAGCCCATGACGGAGCGAACGGTCGTGATCGCCCTCGGCGGCAATGCCCTGGCGCCAGCCGGCGAGCGGCCGACCATCGCCACCCAGTTCCGCCACACCCGCGAGAGCCTGGCGCCGGTGGTGACACTGGCGCGGGACGGCTGGCGCATCGCCGTGGTGCACGGCAACGGCCCGCAGGTCGGCGACTCGCTCGCGCGCAACGAGATCGCGGCCGGCGACGTCGAGCCATTGCCGCTGGGAGTGCTGGTGGCTGAGACCGCCGGTTGGATCGGCTACATGATCCAGCAGTCGCTCCGGAACGCGCTCGACCGGGCCGGCATCGACCGCGACGTCGTCACTGTGATCACCCAGACGGTCGTGGAGGCGGACGACCCGCTGCTCCGCAAGGCGACGAAGCCCATCGGGCACCCGCTACCGCCCGAAAGGCTCGCGGAGCTGAAGCGACGCGGTGTCCCGGTGGGGTCCGGCGGCGGCGAAGGGTGGCGCCGGCTGACGTCGAGTCCGGTGCCGATCGGCGTGGTGGAGAGCGAGGTGGTGCGGCGCCTGATGGAGGCGGGGACGATCGTGATCGCCGCGGGGGGCGGCGGCCCGCCGGTCTACCGCGACGCTTCGCTCGGGTGGGAAGGGGTGGACGCTGTGGTGGACAAGGATCGCACGGCGGCGATCCTGGCCCGCGGGCTGGGGGCCGAGTTCCTGCTCATCCTCACCAACGTGGACGCCGTGTACCGCGACTTCGGCACCGATCGCGCCCGCCCGGTCCGGCGCATGACGATCGGTGAAGCCGAGGCGATGCTGGCGTCCGGAGTGTTCGGTGAAGGCAGCATGGGGCCGAAGGTGGAGGCCGCGCTCGCGTTCGTGCGAGGCGGGGGCGGGCGGGCGGTGATCGCGGAGCTGGGCGCCGGTCCCGCGGCGATGCGTGGCGAAGCGGGGACAACGATCATGGCCGAGGGCCGATGAACTTGCACGAGTATCAGGCGCGCGAGCTGTTGAGGCGGGCGGGGATCCCGGTACCGCCGGACGGAGTCGCGACGACAGCAAGGGAAGCCAGGCAGGTCGCCGAACGGCTCGGCGCCGGCCGGGTCGTGGTCAAGGCGCAGGTCCACGCTGGAGGGCGAGGCAAGGCGGGGGGCGTCAAGCTCGCTTCATCGCCGGAAGAGGCGGAACAGGTCGCGGCGAAGATCCTCGGCATGACGATCAAGGGCCTGACGGTCCACCGGGTGTTGATCGCCCCGGCCGCCGAGATCGCCAGCGAGGCGTACGTGGGCGTGATAGTGGACCGTGCCTCGCAGTCGCCGGTGTTCATGGTTAGCCCCGCGGGCGGGATCGACATCGAGGAAGTGGCAGCCACCACCCCGGAGAAAATCTTCCGCTGTCGCGTGGACGCCCGTTACGGACTCCTTCCGCACCAGGCGCTGGGCCTGGCGTTCCGCCTGTACGGCGACGTCGGCATGGCGAGACAGGCGGCCGACATCCTGGGGAAGCTCTACCGCGCCTTCGTGGACGCCGGCGCCTCCCTCGCGGAGATCAACCCGCTGGTGAAGACGCCCGGTGGCGAAATCGTGGCGCTGGACGCCAAGATCGCCGTGGACGACAACGAACTGGACCGGCGGCCCGAGATCTCCGCGCTGCGCGACTCGACCGCCGAAGAGCCGTCGGAGGTCCAGGCGCGCGAGGCCAGCCTCACCTACATCAAGCTCGACGGCGATGTAGGCTGTGTGGTCAACGGCGCCGGACTCGCGATGGCCACCATGGACCTGGTGAAGTACTACGGTGGAGAGCCCGCTAACTTCCTCGACATCGGCGGGTCTTCCAACCCCGAGAAGGTCGTGAGCGCGCTCCGCATCATCACCGCCGACCGCCACGTGAAGGCCATCCTCTTCAACATCTTCGGCGGGATCACCCGCTGCGACGACGTGGCCAACGGCATCGTCACGGCTACGAAGCAGTTCAAGGTTGACCGCCCCATCGTGATACGCCTGACGGGCACCAACGAGAAGGAAGCGATCGCGATCCTGAACGGCGCCGGCATGAAGGCGCTGACCGACATGGACGAAGCGGTGAAGCAGGCCGTGGCGCTCGCGAAGGGAGCGGCGGCCGCGTGAGCGTGTTCGTCAACGAGAAGACCCGCCTGGTGGTGCAGGGCATCACCGGCCGCGACGGTTCCTTCCACACCAAGCAGATGATCGCCTACGGCACGCGGGTGGTGGCCGGCGTGACACCGGGCAAGGGCGGGCAGCGGTTCGAGGGCACGGTCCCGATCTTCAACACGGTCGCGGAAGCGGTAACCGAAACGGGCGCCAACACCTCCGTGATCTACGTGCCCGCGAAGTTCGCCGCCGACGCGGTCTTCGAGGCGGCCGACGCCGGGATCGGGCTCGTGGTATGCATCAGCGAGGGCGTCCCGGTCCTCGACATGACGCGCGTGTACCCGTACGTGAAGGAGCGGGGCGCGCGGCTCATCGGCCCGAACTGTCCCGGCCTCATCACGCCGGGCGTCGCGAAGGTAGGCATCATCCCCGGGCAGATCTGCGCGCCCGGCCCGATCGGCGTCGTGTCGCGCTCGGGTACGCTCACCTACGAGGTGGTCTACCAGTTGACGCGCGCGGGCCTCGGCCAGACCACCTGCATCGGCATCGGCGGCGACCCGATCATCGGCACCAACTTCATCGACTGCCTCGAGGCCTTCCAGGCCGATCCGGCCACGACGGCGGTCGTGATGATCGGAGAGATCGGCGGCACCGACGAGCAGCTGGCCGCCGACTTCGTCAAGGCGAAGATGACCAAGCCCGTAGTGGGCTTCATCGCCGGGCAGACGGCTCCGCCGGGGCGCCGGATGGGCCATGCCGGCGCGATCATCTCCGGTTCCTCAGGCACCGCGGCCGAGAAGATGACGTCCTTCGAGCGCGCGGGGATCTCCGTGATGAAGCGGCCCGCCGACGTGGTGCCGTTGCTGAACGAGCGCCTGTGAACCTCGGCGAGCTGCTGGATGCGAATCGGCTGATCGTGCCCCTCAAGGCACGCAACGTCCGCGACGCGACGACCCAGCTCGCGCAGACGCTGGTACGTTCCGGCGCCGTCGCCGACGAGGCGCGGCTCAAGGAGCTGCTGAAGAGCGAGTGGCCGGAGGACATCGTGTCGGTGGGCGGGAGGGCGTTCCTCCCCCACTTCCGCACCGACGCGGCGCGCTCGCTGGCGCTCGCGCTCGGCGTGTCCGCCACGCCGCTCTGCCTGGGCGACGACCCCAACCGGTGCGCGCGCGTGATCGTGCTGATCGTAGCGCCGACGGCGGAGTCGTCCGCGTACCTTCGGGCGATGGCCGCCGTCGCCCGGGTCCTCTCGTCGGACGAAGTGCTCGACGGGCTGCACCGCGCGACCGGCCCGGCAGAGGTCCTTGCCCTCCCGGGTCTGGGCGGTGCGTTGGTGCCGAGCGACGTCGCCGTGCGCGACGTCATGACGGCCGGCGTCACCCACGTGACGCCGGACATGAAGCTGCGCGATGCGGCCCAGGTGCTGTTGCGACGAGGCGTGAGCGCGGTCCCGGTGACCGGCCCGGGCGGCGAGGTGGTGGGCATGCTCACCGACCAGCACTTGATGCGCTATCTGCTGCCGCAGACCGTGAGCCAACTGAGCACCGGCCAGATGCGCGCCGTGAAGCGGCGCGCGAAGGGCGCGGCTGCGGGTGTCGTCGAGCCGGGCGACGTTCCGGTTCGAGACGTGATGGAGCGAACCGTGATGTGCCTCGCGGAGGACCAGACGATCGCCGACGTCGCGGCGCTCATGCTGTCGAAGGAGTTGGACCGTTTTCCCGTCACCCGCGACGGGGCCCTGGTGGGCTTCCTCACCCGGGGTGACATCGTTCGCAAATTGCTGGGAGCTTGAATGCTGACTCTGGCGATCATCAAACCGGACGCCGTGGCCGCCGGCAAGGCCGGCAAGGTACTGGCGCACCTCGAACAGTCGGGCTTCGCGATCCGCGCGGCCACCTTCATCCAGCTCACCACCGCCCAGGCCGAGGCGTTCTACGCCGTCCATCGGGACCGCCCGTTCTTCCGGCCCCTGGTGACCTTCATGACGTCGGGCCCCTGCATGCCCCTCGCGCTCGAACGGGATGACGCAGTGCTCAAGCTGCGGGAGGTCATCGGCGCGACCGACCCGAAAGAGGCGGCCCCCGGCACCGTTCGGGCCCTCTTAGCCGAATCGAAGGAGCGGAACGCGATCCACGCCTCCGACAGCGAGGATAACGCCAGGTGGGAGGTCGGTTTTTTCTTCGCCGAGGCCGCGCTGATCAACACCTAGCAGTCTTAATGCCAACGGGTTAGCTTCACCGGCTATGTTGCGCGTCGACCTCGCTGACGTGCGGGTCGGTGCGGCGGAAACCGTCGGTCGGCTTGCCGATGATGACCCCGTGCTGGCCGAAGTTGGGCCGGACATCGCCCTGGTCGCCCCGGTTCTGGTGAAGGGGAGGCTGAGCGCTGCCGGAGAAGGGAAGTATTACTGGCGCGCCAGGCTGGAGACGGCCGTGCGCGCCCCATGCCGTCGTTGTCTGAATCCGGTGGACGTGCCCCTGGAGGCGTCCCTGGCCATCGTTTTTGTCCCCGAGGACGAGGCCGCCGAGGACGACGGGTGCTACGTCATCCCGGCCCGGGCCAAGACGCTGGATTTGACGGAAGTGGTGCGGGAGGAGTTGATTCTGACGCTCCCGCACTTTGTGGAGTGCCGGCCCGATTGCCGCGGGCTGTGTCCGAAATGCGGCGCCAACCTGAACGACGGTCCGTGTGGCTGCGCGCCCGCGGGTGATCCGCGGTGGGACGCATTGCACGCGCTGACAAAACCCGAACGAAAGAACCACTGAGGCGATCATGGCTGTTCCCAAGAGACGGACCTCCAAATCGAAGAAGCGCATGCGCCGAACGCACTACAAGGCCAAGGCGCCCACCCTGTCGCCCTGCCCGAAGTGCGGCGAGGCGCGCCGCCCCCACTACGTTTGCGGGAACTGCGGCTTCTACAACGGCGAGAAAAGGCTGGAGATCGAGGACTGACTGGCGTGATCCGGGTCGCTATCGACGCGATGGGCGGGGACCACGCCCCCGCAGCGCCGGTTTCCGGCGCCGCGCTGGCGCTTTGTGAGGTCCCCGGCGACTTCGTGATCCAACTGGTCGGCCGGCCCGAAGCGATAGAGGCCGAACTGACCAAGCAGCACGTCGACCACTCCCGGATAGAGGTGGTGGACGCCCCTGAAGTGATCGGGATGGCGGAGAAGCCACTTCAGGCCGTGCGCAGCAAGCGCAAGTCCTCTATAGCGTTAGGTCTTTCCCTCCAGAAAGAGGGGAAGTCGGATGCCTTCATCAGCGCTGGAAACACCGGCGCCGTGATGGCGGCATCCACCCTCATTCTCAAGCTTTATCCCGGCTTCGAGCGCCCCGCCATCGGGACACCGTTCCCGACCTCCGACAGGATCGTCCTGGTCCTGGACGGCGGCGCCAACGTGGATTGCTCCCCGCAGGAGCTGGTCGGCTTCGCCCACCTGGGTGTGCTCTACGCGCGCGACGTGATGGGGAAGGCCGATCCGGCCGTGGGTCTGCTGAACATCGGCGAAGAGGAAGAGAAGGGAAACGTCGCCACGAAGGAGGCGCACCGCCTGCTTACAGAGAGCGGACTCAGGTTCGTCGGGAACATCGAGGGAGACGACATCCTTCTCGGCAAGTGCGAGAAGGGCGAATTCGACGTGGTGGTGTGCGACGGGTTCGTGGGCAACGTGCTGCTCAAGTTCTACGAGTCGGTAGCCAAGCTCTTCCACCAGCTGGTGATCAGGGATTTGGGCGCCGAGGTCGCGGGCGGCGACGCGATGAAGCGGATATGGCACTCGCTCGACTACGCCCAGTACGGGGGCGCCCCGCTGTTGGGCGTCAAGGGCGTTTCGATCATCTGCCACGGGCGCTCGTCTCCCGCGGCGTTCAAGGCCGCGGTAAAGGTCGGCGTGGAGGCCGCCCGGCACCACCTGGTCCAGCACATGACGAGCGAGTTCTCCGCGGGGAGCCTGGCGAGGTGAAACGGCCCATCGCCGCGTTCGCTGGCCTGGGCACGTACAGCCCGGAGCGGGTCCTGACCAACGCCGACTTCGAGAAGATGCTGGACACGTCGGACACGTGGATCCGCGAGCGGACCGGCATCCGGGAACGGCACATCGCGGAACCCGACCAGACCACGGCGCTCATGGCGCGCGACGCCAGCCTCCAGGCGATGACGGAAGCGGGCCTGGGGCCGGAAGACATCGACACCATTATCCTTGCCACCGCGACGCCGGACCGCCTGCTGCCGTCGGTGGCGTGCGACCTCCAGGCGCTGCTCGGCGCGAAGAACGCCACCGCTTTCGACATCTCGGCTGCGTGTTCGGGTTGGGTCTACGGCTTGGTGGTCGGCGAGGCGATGATCGCCGCGGGCACGGGCGAGCGCGTGCTCGTCCTCGGCGCCGAAAAGCTGAGCGCTATCACCGACTACACGGACCGCTCGACGGCCGTGCTCTTCGGGGACGGGGCGGGCGCGGCGGTGCTGACCAAGGCTACCGGAGACCGCGGAATCCTCTCGAACTATCTCAGGACCGACGGCACCCTCGCGGAGCTGCTGTGGCGCCCGGGCGGCGGCACGATCCACCCTCCCAGCGAGGAGATGATCAAGGACCACAGCTACTTCATCAAGATGGCGGGCCGGGAAGTCTTCAAGAACGCGGTGCGTTCGATGGCGGACGCGGCCGGCAAGGCACTGGAGCGCGCCGGGCTGACCGGCGACGACGTAGACCTCCTGGTCCCGCACCAGGCCAACATCCGCATCATCGAGGCCACTGCCGAGCACGCGCACATCCCGAAGGAGCGCGTCTACGTCAACGTGGACCGATACGGCAACACCAGCTCCGCGTCCATCCCGAACGCGCTCTCCGAGGCCCGCACGTGCGGCCGGCTCGAGCCCGGGATGGTCGTGCTGCTGGTCACTTTCGGCGCCGGGTTCACTTGGGGATCGCTCGTTCTCCGGTGGTGAACGTCGCCCTGCTGTGTCCCGGACAGGGCGCTCAGCGGGTCGGCATGGGGAAGGACCTGGCTGAGGCGTTCCCCGAGGCTCGGCAGACCTTCGAAGCCATCGACGATGCTCTCGGCTTTCGGCTGTCGGACGTGATGTGGGGAGGGCCGGAGGCCCAGCTGACGCGGACCGCCGTCGCACAGCCGGCGATCCTGGCTCATTCGGCCGCGGTGTGGGCGGTCGTGAGTCCCCGGCTCGGGCCGTCCGTTGCGGCGGCCGCCGGGCACTCCCTCGGCGAGTACAGCGCCTATGTGGCCGCGGGAACCCTGGGGGTGGCGGATGGCGCGCGGCTGGTGCGCCGGCGCGGTGAGTTGATGCACCAGGCGGGGACCGCGCGGGCGGGGGCGATGGCCGCGGTGCTCGGGCTCGAGACGGAGAAGGTCGCGGCTGCTTGCCGTGAAGCGAGCGCGACCAACGGCGTGGTCGTGGCCGCCAACCTCAACGCCCCGGACCAGACCGTCATCTCCGGTGACCCTATCGCGGTGGCCCGGGCGAGCGAGCTGCTCAAGGCCGCCGGTGCGAAGCGCGTGGTGCTGCTCAAGGTGAGCGGAGCGTTCCACTCGCCGCTGATGGCTCCCGCGGCGACGGGTCTCGAAGCCGAGCTGGCGCGCGCACCGATGGCGCGGCCGTCGTTCCCCGTCGTCTCCACGGCGAGCGCTGAGCCGGTGATGAACGTGGATCTGGCGAGGCGGCTCCTGTCCGAGCAGCTCACCGCGCCGGTGCGGTGGGTCGAGTGCGTCCGGGTGCTGGCGGCGGCCGCCGGCGGCGCGCCGCGGTTCGTCGAGATCGGTCCGGGGAACGTGCTGACCGGCCTGGCCAAGCGGATCGTGAGCGGGGCGGAGACCGTGAACCTGGGTACCGCGGCGGAAGTGCGGGCGTTCCTGGAGGCGGCGTGAGCGTGCGGCTCGACGGCAAGGTCGCGATGGTGACGGGCGGCGGCCGGGGCATCGGCCGGGCACTGGCGGCCGCTCTGGCGGGCGCCGGGGCCAAGGTCGCGATCGTGGGCCGGGACCTCTCGCGGGCCGAGGCAGCCGCGGCCGAGATGGGCGGAGGGGCGAAGGGCTACGCCTGCGACGTGGCGGACGAGGCGCAGGTCAACGCCGCCGTCGAGGCCATCGAGAAAGACCTGGGCCCGATCGACGTCCTGGTCAACAACGCCGGCGTCACCAAGGACAACCTCCTGGTGCGCATCTCGGACGCCGACTGGGACACGGTGGTGGACGCGAACCTCAAGGGCGCCTTCCACACGATGCGGGCAGTCAGCCGGGGGATGATGAAGCGGCGTAACGGCCGGGTCATCAACGTCTCCAGCGTGGTGGGCCTGATCGGGAACAAGGGTCAAGCCAACTACGCGGCGTCCAAGGCGGGGCTGCTGGGACTGAGCAAGTCGGTAGCCAAGGAGCTGGCGTCGCGGAACGTTCTGGTCAACGTCATCGCGCCCGGCTTCATCGACACCGACATGACGGCGGCCCTCAACGCCGAGCAGCGGGAGGCACTGGCGTCACAGATCCCGCTGGGGCGGCTCGGCACGCCGGGCGACCTCGCGCCCCTCGTGCTCTTCCTCGCGTCCGAGGGGGCATCGTACATTACGGGCCAGGTCTTCGTCGTCGACGGCGGCATGGTGATGTAGCGGTCCAACCTATTGAGGGGTGGAACACTCATGGCGGACATGGCGGAACTCGAGGCGCGGGTCAAGGACATCATCGCCGAGGAGCTCGGCGTCGAGAAGGAGAAGCTCAGCAACGAAGCGAGCTTCATGGAAGACCTCGGCGCGGACAGTCTCGACACGGTCGAGCTCGTGATGGCCTTCGAGAAGGAGTTCGATCTCGACATCCCCGACGAGGAGGCGGAGAAGCTCCGCACCGTCGGCGACGCGCTCACCTATTTGCATTCGCGGATGGGCGCGAAGTAGTGAGACGACGCGTCGTCGTCACCGGCCTCGGCCTGGTGACGCCCCTGGGGAACACCGTCGAAGAGAGTTGGAGCGCGCTGGTGGCCGGGAAGTCCGGTGCGGCTCGCATCCAGCGTTTCGACCCCACGCCGTTCGAGGTCCAGTTCGGCTGCGAGGTCAAGGACTTCGACGCTCTGGCGTACATCGACCGTAAGGAGGCCAAGCGTTGGGACCTCTTCGCGCAGTACGCGGTGGCCGCGGCGCAGCAGGCTGTGGACCACGCGGGCCTGGGCGGCGGCTTCCCCGACCCGGCCATGACCGGCGTCGTGATCGGCAGCGGGATCGGCGGCATCTGGACCTTCGAGGAGCAGTGCCGCGCCTTCCACGAGAAGGGGCCGAACCGCGTCTCCCCCTTCTTCGTTCCCATGTTCATCTCCGACATGGCGGCGGGCCTGGTGGCGATGCGCTTCGGGGTCACCGGGCCCAACTACTGCACGGTGTCCGCCTGCGCCTCGTCCGCGCACTCGATCGGAGAGGCGCTGCGTCTCATCCAGGACGGTGACGCCGACATGATGATCGCGGGCGGCGCCGAGGCTGCCATCACGCCGCTCGCCATGGCGGGCTTCGGCAACATGAAGGCGCTCTCCACGCGCAACGACGACCCCCAGGGCGCTTCACGGCCCTTCGACCGGACTCGCGACGGCTTCGTGATGGGCGCCGGGGCAGGGGTAGTGGTGCTGGAGAGCCTCGAGAGCGCCGAGCAACGGGGCGCGAGGATCCTTGTCGAGGCGGATGGTTATGGGATGAGCGCGGATGCCTACCACATGACGCAGCCGGCGCCCGAAGGCCGCGGCGCGCAGCAGGCGATGCGCGCGGCGCTCAAGGACGCCCGCGTCGCCGCCGCCGACATCGGCTACATCAACGCGCACGGCACGTCCACGCCGCATGGCGACCTCGCCGAGACGCAGGCGGTCAAGGCGGTCTTCGGGGAGTGCGCCCGGAAGCTGGTCTTCGGCTCCACCAAGTCCATGACCGGGCACCTGCTGGGCGCCGCCGGCGGGCTCGAGTTCGCCATCTGCACGCTGGTTATCGAGCGCGGTGTGATCCCGCCCACCATCAATCACCGGACCCCGGACCCGGACTGCGACCTGGACTGCGCGCCCAACGTGGCCGTAGCGCGCCGGGTCGACGTCGCGATGTCCAACTCCTTCGGCTTCGGCGGGCACAACGTGAGTCTCGTCGTGAAGCGTTTCGCCGCCTAGCGGCCCGAGGGAATCCTATGGCGACGGCAGTCCGCGAGATCGGCGACATCCGCATCACCGACGACACGCTCCGCCCCATCGCGAACCGGGTGGCGTCGGGCGATAGGCTGTCCGCCGAAGACGCGGTGGCGCTCTTCGAGAGCCACGACCTGCTGGGCATCGGCGCGCTGGCGGACGCTGCCAACCGCGCGAAGAACGGCGACCGGGTCTTCTTCTCGTCCAACCAGCACATCAACCCCACCAACGTCTGCGTCCTCAGGAACACGTGCGTCTTCTGCTCCTTCGCGCGGTTGCCGAAGGAGGAGGGTTCGTACACGCGGACCATGGACGAAGTGCTGGCCGAGGCGTCCCTGGCGAGGTCGGCGCCGACCCGTGAGTTCCACATCGTGGGCGGGCTGCACCCCAAGCTGCGGCTGTCGTACTACACGGACATGATCCGGGCTCTGCGCACGGCGCACCCCGGCGTTCACGTGAAGGCGCTCACGGCGGTCGAGATCGCGCACCTGGCGCGGATCGAGCGCAGGTCGGTTCGGGAGGTGCTCGTCGCCCTCAAGGACGCAGGGCTCACTTCCATGCCCGGCGGCGGTGCCGAGGTCTTCAGCACGGCGGTGCGCGCCACCATCGCCGACCGCAAGCTTCAGGGCGAAGAATGGATCGCGGTGCACCGCGAGGCGCACCAGCTCGGCATCCCATCCAACTGCACGATGCTCTACGGTCACGTGGAGACGGCGCGCGACCGGGCCGAGCACCTTCTGATGCTGAGGAACCTCCAGGACGAGACCGGCGGGTTCCTCACCTACATCCCGCTGGCCTACCACCCGGACAACAACGAGCTGGGCGAGCAGATGGGATGGACGGGCCGCGATACGCAAGGCGTCGACGATCTCAAGAACGTCGCGGTGGGCCGCCTCGTGCTGGACAACATCCCGCACGTGAAGACCCACTGGCCGATGGTGACGGCGTTCGTCTCGCAGGTGGCGCTGAACTTCGGCGCGGACGACGTCGAGGGCACTGTCGTCTACGAACGCGTCTACCACGAAGCGGGCGCCCAGACGCCCATGGAAATGCTCTACGACGACCTGGTGGGCCTGATCCGCGGGGCGGGGAAGGTACCGGTCGAGCGCGACTCGCTGTACCAGGCGGTCAGGGTGTTCGACTGATGCGGATCGGGCGGATCGGCTACGTGAACTGCTACCCGGTCTACGGCGCCATGGACCGCGGCATCGTCGTGCCGCCGGGCACGCTCGTCACCGGAACGCCCGCTGAGTTGAACGACCGGCTCGCCGAAGGGCGCCTTGACGTGAGTGTGATCTCCGCGGTCGCCTACGCGCAGCACGCGGACGTGCTCGAGCTGCTGCCCGATCTCGCGATCAGTTCCGACGGCCCCGTGCGCAGCGTGATCCTCTTCAGCCGCCGGCCGCCGGCGGAGCTCGGCGGCGCGCGAGTGCTGGTCTCTTCGGCGTCACGCACCTCGGTGCTCTTGCTTGACCTTCTGGCGCGCGAGCGCTGGGGTGTCACGTTGGTGACGACGCCGGCGCCTACCGAGGCCGGTGACCTCGGACGACTCGCGACGTCGCCTCACGACGCGGTCCTCGTCATCGGCGACGCGGCGCTGCTGTTGGGCGCGCAACGAGCCTATCCCTACCAGATGGACTTGGGAGAGGAATGGCAGCGGTGGACCGGGCTCCCGTTCGTCTTCGCCGTGTGGGCGGCACGCCGCGACGTGGACCGCAAGGCCGTGCACGACGTGCACCGGGCGTTGGTCGCCAGCCGGCGGTGGGGACTCGCCCACCTCGGCGACCTCGCCGAGCAGGCCGCCCGCGTCACCGACGTTGACCTGGGTGATTGCGTCGAGTACCTGACAGGGCTGGACTACGGTCTCTCGTACCGTCACCTCGCGGGGCTCACGGACTTCCTGCGCCGTCTGGCGGCGCGCGGCCTCGTACCGGACGGCACCCTGGCCTTTGTGGGTGCCGCGTGACAGGGCCTGTCGTGAGCACCGAAGGGTACGGCTCCCGGCTCCCGGCTCAGGGCGGTTGCCATGTCTGACGCCACCGAACTCCTGGAGCTTTACGAGCGCGCCCCACTCATCGAGCTGGGCGCACTGGCGGATGCCGAGCGCAAGAAGCGCCATTCGGACGACGTCGTCACCTACATCATCGACCGGAACATCAACTACACCAACGTCTGCGTCGCCGACTGCAAGTTCTGCGCGTTCTACCGCCGCCCCAGGCACGCCGAAGGCTACGTCCTCTCGTTCGAGGAGATCGGGCAGAAGATAGACGACGCCAAGGCGATCGGCGCGGTGCAGATCCTGATGCAGGGCGGGCACAACCCCTACATCCCGTTCGAGTGGTACGAGGACCTGCTGCGCTACATCAAGCGCCACCACCCGATCCACATCCACGCCTTCTCGCCCTCCGAGGTGGAGTTCTTCGCCAAGCGGTTCCGGCTGACGATCGACGACGTGGTCGGGCGGCTCCAGGCGGCGGGCCTGGACTCCATTCCCGGCGGCGGCGGCGAGATCCTGGTGGACCGGGTGCGGCAGCTGGTGGCGAAGAAGAAGGCGCAGACCGACGCGTGGCTCGGCGTGATGGAGACGGCGCACCGCCACGGCATGAAGACCTCGGCCACGATGATGTACGGGATCGGCGAGACCAACGCGGAGCGTATCGAGCACCTGATGCGTCTCCGGGAGCAGCAGGCGGAGACGGGCGGTTTCACCGCCTTCATCTGCTGGCCGCTCCAGCCCGAGAACACCGACATGGCGGACACGCCGAAGACCGACGCGGTCACGTACCTCCGCACGCTGGCGATCGCGCGGATCGCGCTCGACAACTTCCCCAACCTCCAGTCCTCCTGGGTGACGATGGGGCTGAAGATCGGGCAGGTAGCGCTGCGTTTCGGGGCCAACGACTTCGGCTCCATCATGATGGAGGAGAACGTCGTGTCGGCGGCGGGGACCACCTTCCGCACCACCGCGCCGGAGATGGAATACCTGATCCGGGGCGCGGGCTTCACGCCCCAGCGCCGCCGCCAGGACTACTCGATCATCCGCGAGGCAGCGTGACGGCCGACGGCAAGGCGGTGCTCGTCCTGATTGGGTCGGAGTCCGACCGGCCGCGCATCGAGCCGCTGTTCCCGATCCTCGACCAGGCCGGCGTTGGCTACGATTTCATGGTCTGCTCCTCCCATCGCGAGCCGGAGCGCACGGCGCAGACGGCGCGCGAGGCTAGGAGCAAGGGATACCGCGTCGTGATCTGCGGCGCGGGGCTCGCGGCCGCGCTCCCTGGCGCCGTTGCCGCGCAGACCGACCTTCCCGTCATCGGAGTCCCGTTCGACGTCGGGGCGCTGCATGGCACCGACGCGCTCTACTCGATGGTCCAGACGCCGAGCGGCGTGCCCGTCGCTACCGTCGGGATCGACAATGCGAAGAACGCAGCTTATCTCGCCATCAGGATACTCAAGTCGTGAGCATACGCAGCGGAATCGGCTACGACTCGCACCGCTTCGCCGCGGGACGTCCACTGCGCCTGGGCGGCGTCACGGTCCCGCACACCCACGGCCTCGTGGGCCACTCCGACGGCGACGTCGTCCTGCACGCCATCGTGGACGCGCTCCTCGGCGCCGCGGCCCTCGGCGATATCGGGAGCTACTTCCCGGACGACGACCCGCAGTGGAAGGGCGCGGACTCGCTGCGATTCGTGAAGGGCGCCGTGGATGCTTTGGCGGGCGGCGGGCTCGCCGTCAACCAGGTGGACGTTACCGTCATCACCGAACGCCCCAAGCTCGCCCCGCACATCGGTGCGATGCGTGCCGCCACCGCCCGAGCCCTCGGCGTGCCGATGGAGATGGTCAGCATCAAGGCGAAGACCAACGAGGGCATGGGATGGGTCGGTCGCAGCGAAGGCATCGGGGCCATCGCCGTGGCGACCGTGTGCCCGGCGGGGACCGGCTGATCGACGGAGTGCTGACCTGGCTCGCCGGGCTGCCGCCGCAGGGGATCTATGGCGCGCTGGCCCTGCTCGCCGCCCTGGAGAACATCGTGCCCCCCGTGCCCGCCGACCTGGCGGTGGCATTGGGGGCTTTTCTCGCCGCGCGGGACGACGCGCCGGTCTCGGTCACCGCCGTCTACATCGTGACCGTGGTGGCGAACGTCACGACCGCGATCGGGATGTACGCGGTCGCGCGCACCGTGGGGAAGAGCTTCCTCGAGTCCCGCACCGGGCAGCGCCTGCTCTCGGCGCGGTCGAAGGCGGCGCTGGAGCGAGAGTATCAGAGGCACCACCTCTGGGGGATCTTCGTTTCACGCTTCCTCCCCGGGTATCGTGCCGTGGTGCCGCCGTTCGCGGGCATGATCGGGCTGCCGGCCTCGAAGGCGCTTCCGCCCGTGATCCTCGCCACCGCCATCTACTACGCGGTGCTCGTCTGGGGTGCCCACCGGGTGGGACAGAATTGGGAGTCGGTGCGGGCGTGGCTCGGCCACATCGGCATCGGCTTAGGGCTCGTCGCGATCGCCGTCACGTTGGTCGTGGGCTGGCTGGTCTGGCGTGCCCGGCGGCGAAGGACCGTGGATGGCGACTGAGACCGGCCCCGGCCCCGACCCGCGCGCCTTCCTGCTCGAGCAGTTCGCGGACTACCTTTCGCTCGAGCGCGGCTCGTCACCCAACACGCTGGCGGCCTACCGGCGGGACTTGGCGCACCTGACGGACTTCCTCGCGACCCGCCGAGTCCGAGCGCCCTCGGGCGTTACCTCCACGCTGCTCAGGGACTTCATCTTTCACTTGAAGGACCTGGGGCTCGAGGCCTCCAGCATCCGCCGCCACATCTCGGCCACGCGCACGTACTTCAAGTTCCTGGCTGGTGAAGGGCACGTCATCCGCGACCCGAGCGACCGGCTGGCGAGTCCCAAGCGCTGGCGCACGCTGCCGGCCGTGCTCTCAATCACGGAGATGGAGCGTCTGCTCGCCGCTCCCAGCGCCGACGACCCGCTGGCCCGGCGCGACCGGGCGATCCTCGAGTTCGCCTACGCCACGGGCGCCCGCGTCACGGAGCTGACTCGCGTCGCGCTGCGGGACGTGCTGTTCGATGATGGGCTGGTCCGCCTGTTCGGGAAGGGGAACAAGGAGCGCATCGTGCCGGTAGGAAGGCGGGCTCTGGGGGCCGTGGCGCTGTACGCTCGCGAAGTACGCCCCAGGATCGAGCGCGGGAAGGGGCAGGGGATCCTGTTCCTGAACGCCCGCGGCGGGCCGATGTCGAGGGTTGGGGTGTGGGGGATAATCAAGCGATGCGCCCGGGTGGCGGGCATCAGCAAGCGGGTAACGCCTCATACCCTGCGCCACACTTTTGCCACGCATCTCCTCGAGGGCGGGGCGGACCTCAGGGCCGTCCAGGAGATGCTGGGCCACGCAGACCTAAGCACCACACAGGTTTACACGCACGTGGACCGAGACTACCTTCGTAGCGTCCATAAGACCTATCATCCCCGCGCTTGAACTGTCCTGACTGCGGCACCCCGATCCCCGCTGGGGCGAGCACCTGCCCCTCGTGCGCCCGTGCGGTAGGGACCACCGCCCGGCATGTGGCCACGGGTGCGCTCACGCCCCCCGACATAGGGGTCCCGCCCCGGCCGATGAACATGGAGGACCTGCTCGGTCAGCGCCTCCAGGAAGCGCTCGGCGAGAACTACCAGGTCGAGGGGGTGTTGGGCGCCGGCGGCTTCGCGGTGGTGTTCCTGGTCCGCGACCTCAGCCTCAAGCGCAAACTGGCCGTGAAGGTGCTCTCCCCGGACCTCATCGCCTCGAAGACGGTGCTGGAGCGGTTCCGGCGTGAAGCCGAGACGGTCGCGCAGCTCCACCACCCGCACATCGTCCCGCTCCACTTCATCGGCCAGAAGGAAGACCTCCTCTACCTCGCGATGGAGTGCGTGGAGGGCGACACCCTGGCCGGCCGGATCGAGAAGGAGAAGCGGCTGCCGCCTGAGGACGTGGCGCGGCTGCTCCGCGAGATCGCCAGCGCGCTCGAGCACGCGCACAAGCGCGGCGTGATCCATCGGGACATCAAGCCGCACAACGTGCTCATCGAAGGGGAGTCGGGGCGGGCGCTGGTCACCGATTTCGGCATCGCGCGCACGGCCGAAGGCGCGTCGCTCACCGCCTCGGGGATGGTGGTGGGCACGCCGCAGTACCTGAGTCCCGAGCAGGTGACCGGCACGGCCAGCGACCATCGCGCCGACATCTACGCGTTAGGTGTGATGGGCTACGAGATGCTCGCGGGGATCCCGCCGTTCACCGGCCCTACGCCCACCGCCGTGATGATGAAGCGCCTGGAGGGCGACCCGCCCAGGCTCGACAAGTCGCGGCCGGACATCCCTCGACCGCTGCTCGACGTGATCAGCGGGTGCATGGCGACGGCGCCGGAGGACCGATTCCAGTCGGCGGGCGAAGTGGTGCGCGCGTTAGGCGGCGCGACGCCGGCCTCGGGGGGGCACCCCACGGCCGAGATCGTGCTGCGGATGCGGCGCCAGCGCCGGCGGTGGACGATGTCCTTTGGCTTCACCATCGCGGCCCTGGTCGTCGCCGGCGCGGTCACGGTGTGGTGGTGGGACGCTCGCTCGCGGGCCGGAAACGCGGCCGAGCACGCGGCGCGGGTGGACCCGGGGATGGTTGTGATCCCGGCCGGGCAGTACACCATCGGGCGTGACGACGGCCCCATCCCTTCGCGGCCCGCCCATCCGGTTCAGCTCGACTCGTTCGCCATCGATGCACACGAGGTGGCGGTCAGGGAGTTCAAGGCGTTTGCCAATGCGACGCGCGCGCCGCTGCCGTGGACGGCGGAGCCGGACAGCCTCATCCCGGTGACGGGCGTGCTGTGGGCCGAGGCGGCACAGTACTGCGCCTGGCGCCACGACGGCGGACGACTGCCGACCGAAGAGGAGTGGGAGGCGTCAGCCCGCGGTCCGCAGGCGCTCGCCTATCCCTGGGGCAACGGGTGGGATCCGGTGGCCGCCAATACCGCCTCGAGCGGCAGGCAGAGCGCGGCGCGGGTGGGAAGCTTCCCGCGCGGGGCGAGCGCATCCGGCGTTCACGACCTCATCGGCAACGTGTGGGAGTGGACGTCGTCGAGGATGCTGCCCTATCCGGGTGGCCAGGCGCCGCCGGAGGGCGCCGACTCGTACGTGATCCGGGGCGGGGCCTTCAGCACCCCTGACGCGCTCGCCAACCCGACCCAGCGCGGGTACATCCCGTTCCGGGTCGACCGGCCGGCCCTGGGGGCGACGGGGTTCCGGTGCATGATGCCGCTGAGGCAGGGCACCCGCGCTCGCGGCTAGCAACCCTGCGCACTCGCGGCTAAAGCCGCGGCTCGGCTGCTGTCACTGAAGTGACATTCTCCCGCACCCGGGGCCCCGGAGCCCGCCGCCAGGCGTCGAGTTTACTCCCGAGACCCCGCAGCGTAACTTGGTTGTCGGCACCCCCCTGGAGTCCCGATGCGGCCGTCATTGTTCATGCGCTCCAGTTTGCTAGGCGTTCTTCTCGCCGCCGCACCCGCTGCGGCGGCCTACGCGCAGTGCCCCGACGGCTCGCCGCCCCCCTGCCGCGGCATCACCTCGGCCGTTACGCCCGTCCGACGCGCCAACCCGGCGCTCGACGAGCGTACCTGGATCGTTCTCCCCTTCGAGAACGTCGCCCGCGCAGCTGACATCGACTGGCTGCGCGACGCCAGCGTGAACCTGCTGTACCTCGACCTCTCGAAATGGCGCGACATCCGCGTCATAGACGACGAGCGCGTCGCCGACCTCATGCGCGATCTGCCGGAGACCCGCACCCAGCAGACGCTCGGCCTTCAGTCCGGCCTCGCCGTGGCGCGGCGGGCCGGGGCGGGGAAGCTCGTAATGGGCGACCTCCTCAAGTTGGGGAGCCGCACCCAGATCGTTGCCAAGGTGTTCGATGTTCGCACCGGCCAGCGGGTCAGGTCCGTCCGCGAGGAGACCGCCAACCCCGACTCGCTCATGGGTCTCTTCACCAGACTCGCGCGCGGCATCCTCAACGTCGAGGCGGCTGCCGGTGCGACGCTCTCGGCCATCGGGACCACTTCGCTCGGCGCGTACCAGGAGTACGTCGCGGGCGTGGCCGCGCTCAACCGCTGGAACCTCGACTCCGCACACGTCCACTTCGATGGCGCGCTGCGCCTCGATTCGACCTTCGCGCTCGCCCACTACAAGCTGAGCATCGTCTACGGGTGGGAAAGCCCCAACGCCCCGCAACGGCTCAGCCACGCGGA
Source organism: Gemmatimonadales bacterium (assembly GCA_030697825.1). Lineage (NCBI taxonomy): Bacteria > Pseudomonadati > Gemmatimonadota > Gemmatimonadia > Gemmatimonadales > Gemmatimonadales bacterium. The sequence continues at coordinate 41,951 of JAUYOW010000049.1, forward strand.
AGCGGCGTCCCGGCTTGGTGCTTCGCTGCCGCCGCGGGAGCGCACGCTCATCACGGGACAGCTGGCGCAGTCGCGCAACCGATGGGGCGACGCGTGCGGCGCCTACGGGTCGCTGGTCCGCGCCGACTCCTCCGACGTGGAGGCGTGGTACAACTTCGGCGAGTGCAGCTACCACGACCCCGAGGTGATCGCCCTCGGCGGCGACACGACGCGCCTGGTTTTCCGCGGCAGCTGGAACAACGCACTGCGCGCCTTCCGGAAGGCCCTGGAGTTGGATCCGACCTATCACCTCGCTTTCGCCCACATCCCGGACATCCTTCAGTCGGATCAGCGCGGCGGGTGCCGGCCGGAGTCCGCGGGACAGGACTGCACCGTTCCCTACGTGGCGGTAGTGCTCCGCGGTGGTGATACACTGGTCACGGCGCCGGTCCCGCGGGCGACCGGCAGCGAGGAGATAGCGCGGCAGCTGGCCGAGGCGTCGCGGACCAACGCCCGCCGCGCCAACTACCTTCAAGCCGTGGAGATCGCGCGCGCGTGGGTGGACGCGGGTGCCGGCCGGCCCGAGCCGCGAGCCCGCGCCGCGTACGGTCGCGCCCTCCTGCGCACCGGCAACCTCCAGGCCGCCGCGCGCGAGCTCCGAGCCGGAGGCCTGGAGCCCCGCTCGCCCATCGAGCGCACTCAACTCGCCACCGACCAGGTAGAGGTCCTTCTCAAACTGGACCAGCTGGCGGAAGCGGTCGGGGTCATCGACTCGGTCTTCGCGGCGACCGACAGCGTGCAAAGCGCAGGCGTGATGGGCGGGGTGATCGCCGCGACCATCGGACGCCTATCGCGGTTCGACGCGCGGACCAGGACCCTCAGCCCCTTGCCTGTGGTCCAGCGCTACTTCTGGGCGACGGGCCGAATCGCGCTCGGCGTGACGCCGGACAGCCTGATCGCGATCGAGCAGTCGTTCGCGACGTTGATCACCAGCCAGGGAGGCGGTCGGGTGCGCCCGAGCGCTGTCCTCGGCCCGCTGTACATCTGGGGAATGACGATGCATCCGGCGGGGACGCTCGCGCTCGACACCACCGAGCGGGATCCACGCCTCAGGCTGGCCGCGTTCATGACTTCCGGGAATCCCGGGCGCGCCCGCCTGGAGCTCGCGAAGTTCGATTCCACCGTGCTCGCCACTCCCATCGAAACGCCGGAGAACGGCTCGCTTCTCCTCTCCGCCGAGTCGCACCTCATGCTCGGCGACTCGGCCGTCGCGCTCGAACGGCTCGTGGAATTCGAGCGGCGGTGGGTCTACCAGCCTTTGACCGGACAGCTCTGGACGCAGGGCATCATCTTCAGTTCAATGCTCTGGGGCCGCACCTGGCTCCTCATGGGCGACGTGGCCGCGGCCCGGGGACAGAACGAGGTCGCGGTGCGCGCGTACCGGCGGGTCGTCGGCATGTGGAGCGGCGGCGACGCCGAGGTCCAACCAGGAGTCACGCGCGCCCGTGAGGCGCTCCAGAGGCTCGGCGGCAGCTAGTCGAACCGTCGCGGCGCTCGCGCGTGGCGATCGACGGTATTTCATCGGAGGCTTCGCGCGCGTCGGTTTCTAGCCGTTAGGCTCGCTTTGTATCGCGGCCTCCGGACTCGGTGACATGTTCCGGGTTGCGGCGGGAACCCTCCTCGCGGCGTTGGTCGCGAGCTGCGGGACCATTGCGCCGGCCCCCGGCGCGGAGCTAGCGAGGTTGGACGGGCAGTCGCTGATCGTCACGCTCTCGGTGGACAAGATGGCATATTCCGCCGGCGAGACCGTCGTCGCGACGCTCGTCGTTACCAACCGCACGGCGGCGCCCGTATTGCTCCGCTTCTCGACTACCCAGCGCTACGACTTCGCGATCACCGACCAAGCCGGCAACGAGGTCTGGCGTTGGGGGGCGGACATGATGTTCGGCCAGGCCATCGGCGAGGAGACGATCGAGCCGGGCGGGCGGCTCACGTACCCGCAACGGTTTCGGGCGCCGGCCCTAGCCGGCACCTACCGTCTCGCCGGCCGGTTCGTGGCGATCGGTCGAGACTTCGCGGCGAGCGCCGACCTCGCCGTCACTCGCTGAGGCTCCTTGACGGCTCCTTGACGGGCCGCTAGTAGTGTGGCTTCGTCCGACTCAGCCGAGGAGGCGTGGTGGCTCCCAACCGAAGGATCTGGTCGCACTCGGTAGGCGTCTTCCTGGCGATTCTGCTCTCCGTCCCGGAGGGCGCCCAGGCGCAGTCGTGGCCCTCGCGTCCCAAACCGGCCGTTGGAGCCCGCCAGTCGTATGGCGCCCGCCGGCTCCAGCAGGCGTTCCCGCCTCCCACGGCCCTCCGTCTACGTGCGGCCCGCGCGACGGTGACGGAGAGCGAGCCCAACGACAGCCTTGCCACCGCGGATCCTGTAACCCTGGGCGACACGCTGACCGGAGTCGTGGACCCGGCCGGCGACGTTGACTACTTCGCGCTCAACGTCACCGGCGGCACCCGGCTCAACCTGGACGTGGACGCCCAGGCGCTCGGCTCCCCGCTAGACGCGATACTCGTCCTGATCGCGCCCGACAGCGTCACCGTGCTCGCCTTCAACGACGACTTCGACGGCCTCGACAGCCGGATCCGGTTCACGGTCGCTACGACCGGCCGCTACTTCGTCGGCATCGCCTCGTACGCAGGCGACGGCTCACCATCGTACACATATACACTCATCTTCGGCGTCGCGACGCCCGGGCCCGGCGACCCAACGACTTCCTTCGCGACCGGCCTGGGATCGCCTGCGGGCATGGCCGCGTCCGCGGCCGGGGAGCTGTTCGTCGTCGACCCCACGGTCGCTCGCATCGTGCGCGTGAGCCCCACCGGCTCGACCTCGGACTACGTGTTTTTCGGCCTCGGGCGCAGTCCCAGCGACATCGCCATTGACGGCTTCGGGGACCTGCTGGTGGCCAGCACCGACACCAACTTCAGCGGCGGCGTGGTGATGCGGATCGGGAACCCCAGCGCTCCGCCCACGTTCTTCGCGAGAGGCTTCATCTTCGCGGGCGCCATCGCCGTCGGTCCCGACGGTGACGTGTGGGTGGGCGACAACGGGTGCGGCTGCCTCTTGCGGTTCGATCCGGTCGGGACGCGGAAGGACTCGATCTTCGTCGGCTTCATGTCCGACCTGACCTTCTCACCGGCCGGCGAGCTGCACTTCAGCAACGGCTACGATCAGGTTCTCAAGCTGGTGGGCCGCACGCCTCAGGTCGTGATTCAGGCCGGCCCGTACCTCGAGGGGCTCGCCTTCGACCGCGACGGGTACCTCTATGTCGCCAACGGGTACTTGGGGGAGGTGCAGCTTTTCACGCCGGGCTATCAGCAAGTGGGCGGCGTGTTCGCCAGGTCGAACCTCGGCGGCCCCATTGATCTGGTCTTTGGCCGGACCACAGCCGGAGCCATGACGTCACGCCTCTTCGCCGCGAACGTTGGCTTCAACCTTCAGCCGCCGTACGCGGGCGGGATCGTGGAGATGAACCCCGCGGGCATGCGGGCCCCTGGCCTCCGGGTGGGCGCGGACCTCCTGCGGGTGACGAACGCCGCGCTCAGGGACGGCGTGGTTGGCGCGGACTACGCCGATACGCTCCGCGTCCAGAGCACACCGGGCACGCCGGCCTGGAGCGTCGCGCGCGGAGCGCTGCCACCCGGCCTCACGCTCAGCGCGGCGACGGGCGTCATCGCGGGCATTCCACGGGACAGCGGCAGCTTCGCGGTGTCCGTGCGCGTGGACGCCGGCGCGCGGTTCGGGTTCGGCGGCTACGTGATCGACGTTGCGCGGCCGGAGGTCACGGTCGCCGACGCGGCGAACCATCTCCTCGGCGCCAACCTCTTCACGCCGGCGCTCGAACGGTTCATGGACCTGCAGGGGAACCGGAACGGCCGGTACGACCTGGCCGACTTCCGCGCCTACCTGAGAGCGCAGGGCCAACTCCCGACCGCGGCGGCGGCGTCCACCCGCAGGGCAACGGAGAGTCCCCGATGAAACGCTATGTCTCCAGACTGCTCGCCGGGGCGGCGTTGAGCATGTCGGCGGTGCTCGCGGCGTGCGCTGATTCGACGTCCGCCGCGACCCCTGGCGTCGTCACGGCCTCGTTGGCGACACCGAGCAGCGACGACGGCGCCGTGGCCGTGACGATCACGGGCCCGGGTGTCAGCACGGTGCAGGCGGTCAATTCCGCCTACCGCCTCTACTTCCGCCTCGCGTCGGACGGGGAGATGCGGGTGATCGTCGTCGGCAACCTGGTGGCGGGGCCGGTCTTCAGCGTCGGCGTCGCCGACGTCGGGAACCTCGGCGACTACGTCGTCACCGTCAACGATGTCGTGACGCGCGCAGACTCGGCGCGCGCGTCCCTGGCGGGCTACGGGGTGACGCTCACGGCGGCGGGCCGGTAGCTTTCGGCGTGATCTTCGTACTCGACAACTACGACTCGTTCACCTTCAACCTCGTCCAGTACCTGGGCGAGCTGGGTGCCGACCCCGTCGTGCGCCGCAACGACGTGCTGGCGGTGGACGAGGTCTTCGCCCTCGATCCCGACGGCATCGTCATCTCGCCCGGCCCCGGCGTGCCCGCGAACGCCGGCATCTCGGTACCGCTGGTGCGCGCGGCCGCCGAGCGGGGAGTGCCGCTACTGGGAGTGTGCCTGGGGCATCAGGCCATCGGCGAGGCGTTCGGTGGCAAAGTAGTGCGCGCCAGGCGGCTCATGCACGGCAAGACCTCGCAGATCCGGCACGAGGGGAAGGGCGTCCTCGCGGGGCTACCATCCCCGTTCACCGCCATGCGCTATCACTCGCTGGTGGTGGAGGATCTCCCGTCATCGATCGAACCCACCGCCTGGTCGGACGACGAGGGCTGGGGCGAGGAGTTGATGGCGGCGCAGCACGTTGCGGCGCCCATCCACGGGGTGCAGTTCCATCCCGAGTCCATCGGGACCGACGTCGGGAAAACGATTCTCGCCAACTTCCTGGCGATCTCCGCCTCGCGCGCCACTACACCCTAAACCCCAAACCCTACACCCTCCCTACTGGCGGCCGAAACGGCTTGGCATCACCTTTCACTCCCTTTCCCGCCAAACTCGTAAGTAGGCCTCCCACAACAAGTTTTGACAGTCCTACGCCGAAGCATTAGGTTGCTGGTGTGATTCTTGCCTGCGCGCGCGAGTTTTAGCTGTGGGGCCTAGGGCACTGGTGGTCATCCCGGCCCGTCTCGGCGCCCAGCGGCTGCCGAACAAGCCGATCCGACTCCTCGCCGGCAAGCCGCTGGTCGCGCACGTGGTAGCGAACGCCGTCGCGAGCGGGGTCTCGGACCGGGTGGTAGTTGCCACCGACTCCCCATCCGTCGCCGAGGCGGTGAACGGGAGCAAGTGCGAAGTCGTGATGACGGGAGCGCATCACCCGTCGGGGACCTCGCGGGTGGCGGAGGTCGCGGCGCGGCTCGAGTACGCGGCCTACGACATCGTCGTGAACGTGCAGGGGGACGAGCCGTTCCTGCCGCACGCGGCGATCCGGGGCGCGGTGGAGCAGGTCGTGGCGGGCTTCGATGTCGGCACGGCCGCCGTGCCGGTGGACGAGGAGGCCGTCGCAAGGCCGAGCCTCGTGAAGGTGGCGATGGGAGAGGGGAACCGGGCGCTGTATTTCTCGCGCAGCCCCATCCCCTTCAACCGTTCGGGGACACCGGGACGCTACTGGCAGCACTTGGGCGTGTACGCGTACCGCCCCGCGACGCTGGCGCGCTGGATGGAGCTGCCGCGCTCGCCACTTGAGGACGCGGAGAAGCTCGAGCAGCTGACACCGCTCGCCAACGGGCTCACCTTCGGCGTGGCGCTCTTGAGCGATCCCGCGATGCCGGGCATCGACACGGAGGAGGATCTGGAGCGGGCGGAGGCCTGGATGGCCTCCCGGGGAGCGACCTTCAGCGGCTGAGCGCGAGGTGACGATGCAGCATTCGACCAAGTTCGTGTTCGTGACCGGCGGCGTAGTGTCTTCCCTCGGGAAAGGCATCGCCGCCGCGTCGCTGGGGCGCCTTCTCACCGAGCGCGGCCTGCGCGTCACCATTCAGAAGTTCGATCCCTACATCAACGTGGACCCGGGGACGATGTCCCCGTTCCAGCACGGCGAGGTCTACGTCACCGACGACGGCGCTGAAACCGACCTCGACCTCGGCCACTACGAACGCTTCATCGACCGCTCCCTCTCCCAGGCCAACAACATCACCACCGGACGCATCTACCAGAGCGTCATTACGAAGGAACGCCGCGGCGAGTACCTCGGCTCCACCGTGCAGGTCATCCCCCACATCACCGACGAGATCAAGGGCGCCATCCGCCGCCTCGCGCCCGATCATGACGTGGTCATCACCGAGATCGGCGGCACGGTGGGCGACATCGAGTCGCTGCCCTTCCTCGAGGCGATCCGGCAGTTCCGCCAGGAAGTCGGCCGTGACAACGCGCTCTTCATCCACCTCACCCTCGTCCCCTTCATCGCCGCCACCGCCGAGCTCAAGACCAAGCCCACCCAGCACTCCGTCCGCGAGCTGATGGAGATCGGGATCCAGCCCGACATCCTCATCGCGCGGTGCGAGCGCCCGCTCCCCGAGGAGCTGCGCCGCAAGATCGCCCTCTTCTGCAACGTGGACTTCGGGTGCGTGATCGAGTCCCCGGACGTCGAGACGATCTACGACATCCCGCTGCGGTTCAGCGAGCAGGGACTCGACCGCGAGGTCTGCCAGCGGCTGCGCCTCGACGCGCCGGAGCCGGATCTTCGCAAGTGGCGCGAGATGGTCGAGAAGATCCTGCACCCCGCCGATCGCGTGAGGGTAGCGGTCGTGGGCAAGTACACCGAACTGCAAGACGCCTATAAGTCGGTGAGGGAAGCGCTCATCCACGGCGGCATCGCCAACGACGTCGGCGTGACGATCGACTGGGTCTCGAGCGACCGCTTCACCGATCCCGATGCCGCGACCGCGATCCTCGCTCCGTACGACGCGCTCCTCATCCCCGGCGGGTTCGGAGTGCGGGGGATCGAAGGGATGACGCAGGCGGCCCAGGCCGCGCGGCGGGACAAGCTCCCGTTCTTCGGGATCTGCCTTGGAATGCAGGTGCAGATCATCGAGTTCGCGCGGAACGTGTGCGGCATCGGGGACGCGAACTCATCGGAGTTCGAGGCCGAATGCGGAAATCCGGTGGTCTCGCTGCTGCCCTCCCAGCGCAACGTCGAGGACCTGGGCGGCACGATGCGCCTGGGCGCGTACGCGTGCAAGCTTCGCTCCGGCTCGCGGGTCGCCAAGATCTACGGCGCGTCGGAGACGAGCGAGCGGCACCGCCACCGCTACGAGGTGGACAACGGCTATCGCGATCAGCTCGCCGAGCACGGGCTGCGCCTCACCGGACTCTCGCCCGACGGGTCGCTGGTCGAGATGATCGAGCTGCCTGACCATCCGTGGTATGTGGGCTGCCAGTTCCACCCCGAGCTGAAGTCGCGGCCCACCCGGCCGCATCCGCTCTTCGCGAGCTTCATCGCGGCGGCGTTCGACGTGCGCCGGCGCCGTGGCGAGACCGCAGCCGAGCGGGCGACTCCCCTGGCGGAGGTCTCGCGATAGCGTGGAGCACCCAGCGCCGTTCGGGCCGGGCCCGTTCCTGATAGCGGGCCCGTGTGTTCTGGAGGATGACCGCTTGAACCTCGCGGTCGCCGAGCGCCTCGCGGAGCTGGGGCGCCGCCTTGCGCTGCCGATCATCTACAAGGCCTCCTTCGACAAGGCGAACCGCTCCCGCCTCGGCGCCACCCGGGGGCCCGGCATGGACGAGGGACTGAGGGCGCTCGAGCGGGTACGCACGCAGAGCGGACTGCCGGTGCTGACGGACGTGCACGACGCCTCCCAAGTGCCCACTGCCGCCGAGGTCGCGGACGTGCTCCAGATCCCGGCCTTCCTCTGCCGCCAGACCGATCTGCTCGTGGCGGCGGGCCGCGCGGGGAAACCGGTGAACGTGAAGAAAGGCCAGTGGATGTCCGCCGAGGGGATGTCGGGCGCGGTCGAGAAGATCCGGAGCGGCGGCGCGCCGAGCGTCGCCGTGACCGAGCGCGGGAGCTTCTTCGGCTACGGCGACCTGGTCGTGGACATGCGGAACTTCGCGCGGCTCCGCGACGCGTGTAGCGCCCCTGTGATCTTCGATGCCACGCACAGCGTCCAGCAGCCGGGGCGCGGCGCGGATGGCGCGAGCGGCGGGCTCCGCGAGTTCATCCCGCCGCTGCTATTCGCCGCCGCGGCCGCCGGCGCCGACGGATTCTTCCTCGAGACGCACCCCGACCCTGACCACGCTCCCTCCGACGGCCCCAACATGATCCGCCTCGATGCGCTGCCCGAGTTGCTCGTCGCCGCGCTCGACGTGTGGCGCGCGGCGAGAGGGAACCACGGATGATCGAGCTCGCGGTCGCCGGTCGCATCAAGCTGATCGGTTTCGACGTGGACGGCACGCTGACCGACGGCGGGCTCTACATCGGCGCTGCCGGCGGGCAGCCAGTGGAGCTCAAGCGGTTCGACATCCAGGACGGCCTGGGCGTGAAGCTGCTGACGCGGGCCGGGTTGCTTACCGCCGTGGTGACCGCCCGTGCCGGCGAGGCCGCGCGGATACGCTCTTCGGAGATGGGCGTGGACGAGTTCGTGATCTCAGGGGGCCACAAGCTGCCGGCCTTCGAGGCGATCCTCCAGAAGCGGCAGGTGCGCTGGGAAGAGGTGTGCTTCATCGGCGACGACCTGCCCGACCTGCCCATCCTCCGTCAGGTGGGGCTGCCGGTGGCCGTGGCCGACGCGTGCAAAGAGGTGAAGGAGGCGGCGCGCTACACGACCGCGGCCGGCGGCGGGCACGGCGCGGTCCGCGAGCTGGCCGAGACCTTCCTCAAGGCGCGCGGCGTATGGAACGAAGTGGTGCGAGCGTACCTCAGGGAGCGGGGCGATGTCACCGCACGCTGACGGACGCGAGGCTGCGCTGCGCCGCGGGCGCCAAGTGCTCGAGCAGGAGGCGGGCGCCGTGGCCGCGCTCGCGTCACGGCTCGACGGCCGCTTCGGCGACGCCGTGGAGCTCCTCAAGGCGTGCACCGGCCGGGTCGTGGTCTCGGGCGTGGGGAAGTCCGGCGTCATCGCGCGGAAGATCGCGGCGACGCTCACTTCGACGGGGACACCCGCGACGTTCCTTCACCCGGTGGACAGCGTTCACGGTGACCTGGGGATCGTGGGCCGCGGCGACGCCGCGATCGTCCTCTCCAAGAGCGGGGAGACCGAGGAGCTGCTCGAGCTGGTGTCGCACCTCAAGCGGCTGGGCACGCCGGTCGTCGCGCTCATCGGGAACCTCGATTCCACGCTCGCGCGCCACGCGGACGTCGCGCTCGACGCAGCGGTGGACGCCGAGGCCTGCCCCTTCGACCTCGCCCCTACCACCAGCACCACGGTCGCCGTCGCCCTGGGAGACGCGCTCGCCGTCGCCCTCTTCGAGGCCAAGGGTTTCCGCGCCGAGGACTTCGCCCGGCTGCATCCGGGCGGGGCGCTCGGCCGCAAGCTCCTCATCCTCGTGAGTGACGTGATGGTCAGGGAGAACGTGCCGGCTCTCGGCCCCGACGCGCCGATGCGGGAGTGTGTGATCCTGCTCGCCGAACGGCGGGGGACCGTCGCGGTCGTGGACGGGCAGCGCAAGGTGATCGGCGTGGTGACCGCGGGCGACCTCACCCGGCTCATGGAGAAGGAGTCGAGCTTCCTCGACGTCCCGGTCCGCGGGGTGATGACGCGAACTCCAAAGGTGGCCAAGGCGGGCGAGCTGGGCGGCGCGGTGGTCTTCCGGATGGAGCAGCACGGGATCATGGCGATGCCGGTGGTGGACGGGGATGGCGTGCTACAGGGGATCGTGCACTTGCACGACTTGATGCGGGCGGGGGCAGCGTGAATAGCGGGCACGGGCGCACGGGCGCACCGCCGCACAGGCGTACCGCCGCACCGCCGCACCGGTGGGCGGCGCTTTGGCTTGCCGTGCGCCTGTGCGCCTGTGCGGCTGTGCCCGCTTGCTCCGGCCGAGGCCGCGACATCGTCGCCCAGGTCGAGCAGGCCGCCGACTCCGCCGACCAGCTCATGATCGGTCTCACCCAGTACCTGACCTCGGAGGGCGTGCGGCAGGCCAAGCTCGAGGCCGACTCGGCGTTCATCTACGAGAACAGCGGCCGGGTGGACCTCAAGACGATCAGGGTCACTTTCTTCACTGTGAACGGGGTCCAGACATCGGTGCTGACGGCGCGGGGCGGGCTCTACAACCTGCGCAGCGGCCAGATGGAGGCGCGCGGGAACTGCGTGGTCGTGATGACCAACGGGGCGCGGCTCACCAGCGAAGTGCTGCGCTACGACCAGACGAAGAACGAGGTGAGCACCGACCAGCACTTCGTGTACGACGCGGCTGACCGCCACATCGTGGGCGACGGGTTCGTGTCGGATCCGTCGTTCTCGAACATCATCACCCAACGCCCGCGCGGCACGGCGGGCCGCTTCACGCTGCCGGGCCAGTGAGATGCGCACCCCATGCTGGTTCGCGGTGCTCGCGCTGGCAGCTGTTCCCGCGGTCGCCTTGGCGCAGCAGCAGGCCCAGCCCTGCGTGGTGGACATCGATTCCGTCGGCCACTTGGCGAACTTCGTGAAGCAACCCACGGGCCAGTTCCACGTCTTCGCGGGGGGCGGGGTGCTCGCCCACTGCCGCGACCAGTCCACCACGATGAGCGCGGACTCGTTCGCCTGGTTCGCCGACCGCGGCGAGCTGCGTCTGCTGCGTCGGGTCCACTTCAGCGACAGCACCGGGTTCCTCGACGCCGACCGGCTGACCTACTGGGTGCGGCAGGAAAGGCTCGTGGCTCAGGGAAACGTCTACACCCGCAACCTCAAATCGAACTCGGACCTGCGCGGACCCAACCTGGACTACTACCGTGCCGTGCCGCCGATCCGAGACACCGTGGAGCTGGTCGCGACCGGGCGACCGACCATCCACTTCTACGCGCAGCGGGACTCCGCGTCCGGCGACAGCGCCAAGCCCTTCGTCATCGTCGCCGACCGGGTCCGAATGCGCGGGAACGAGCGGATGTGGGGCGGGGGGCGCGTCACCATCGACCGGACGGGCCTCGCGGCGCGGGGCGATTCGGCGTCGCTCGATCTGGGCGGCAACGCGGGATTCCTGCTGGGCGATCCGGAGCTGCGCGATTCCGTCGGCGGACGCCATGCCATGACGGGCCGCCGGATCGACTTCGACCTCACGCAGGAGCACGAGGTTCGCCGGGTGGTCTCCCAGGGGGATGCGAACGCGCAGGGCCCCGACTGGGTGCTTCGCGGCGACACGCTCGACGTCGCGGTGGACAGCGGCGTGGTCCAGCGCGCGCAGGCCTGGGGGCGGCCGGGCCGCGCCACCGCGACGTCCGGGCTCAACACGATCGTCGCCGATTCCCTCGACATCCACATGCCCGAGCAGGTCGTGCGTCTCGTCTGGGCCTACGGCCGCGGGCAGGCGACCTCCAAGACCGACTCGACGGTACAGGAGAGCGACTGGCTCGCCGGCGACACCCTGCGCGCCGACTTCGCGGTGCGCGATTCCGCGGTGCGCCGCGATTCGGAGCTGGAGCACTTGACCGCGTTCGGATCGGCGCGGGCGTACTACCACACCAGCAACGACCGGGACCCGGGAGGCGAGCGCGGGATCAACTACTCGCGCGGCCGCCGGATCGACATCGCGATGCGCGCGAAGAGGGTGCGCACGGTGGACGTGGTCGGGCAGGTGGACGGGCTCTACCTCGAGCCGATCCCGCGCGCCGCCGCGCCCTCCGACACCACCCGGCCTGATACCGCGGCCGTACCGCGCCCGCCGTCGCCGCGCGCCCCCACGGGACGGCCGACCAGACCATGACCGCCGACCAGTTGATCGCCCAGTTGCAGACGCGCGACCCGTCGGTGTGTCTCGCGGTGGCCGCGCTCCTCAAGTGCGTGGACGCGGCGGGCGCCACCCGGTTCGGCCAGGTCGCGGTCGCGTACCGGGAGGACTACCTCGCCGCGCTCCGCGTCGCCGCGGGCGAGGCGGGTCGGCCGGACCCCGGGACGCTCTCAGTGGACGAGGTCCGCCGGCACCTCGCGACGTCGGTGCTGCCCCGGCTCGCTACCGAGGGGATCCTCGAAGAGCCGCTTCGCGGCTGGACCGACGAGACCACCGCGCAGTTCCGGCCGGCGGTGTGGGAGCTGCTGGGCGTCTCCTCCGAAACGCGCCAGGCTCTACTCGATGCCGCCTCGCTGGGCATGATCACGCACTCCACCGGTGAGCGCGCGGCCCGACGCGAGGCGGTGGCGCCGGAATCCGCGAGCCGGCTGGAGGGGACGGGGCTCACCAAGACGTACGGCGGCCGCCGCGTCGTCGACGGCGTGGATGTCCGCCTCTCACAGGGCGAGATCGTGGGACTCCTGGGCCCGAACGGGGCGGGGAAGACCACCACCTTCTACATGCTCGTCGGGCTCGTGAAGCCGCAGGAAGGGCGGATCCTCCTCGACGGCGAGGAGATCAGCGCCCTGCCGATGTACCAGCGCGCCCGCCGCGGCATCGGGTACCTCGCGCAGGAACCGTCGGTCTTCCGGAAGCTGACCGTCGAGGAGAACCTCATGGCGATCCTCGAGACCCTCCCCATCGACCACGGGGAACGCCTTCGCCGCCTCGAGAGGCTGCTCGACGAGCTGTCCATCCGGCACCTGAGACGCAGCAGGGCGTACTCGCTCTCCGGCGGAGAACGCCGCCGGCTCGAGATCACTCGCGCCCTGGTCACGCACCCCAAGTTCATGCTGCTCGACGAACCGTTCTCGGGCGTGGACCCCATCGCCGTACACGACATCCAGACCATCGTGGCCGGTCTCAGGCACAAGGGGATCGGCGTCCTCATCACCGACCACAACGTCGAGCAGACGCTCGACATCGTCGACCGCGCGTACATCATGTTCGAGGGCCGCGTGCAGGTGGCCGGCACGGTCCGCGAGCTGGTCTTCAACGACCGCGTCGCCGAGCTGTACCTCGGCCCGACCCTGACCGCGCGCCTCAGGGCCCGGCTCTCGCCCGCGGCATGAACATCAGAGCCGGACTCGGCCAGCACGCCGTCCTCAGGCAGGACCTGAGGATCAATCCACGCCTCTACCAGGCGATGGATCTCCTCTACATGCCGTTGCTCGACCTCCAGCAGCACCTCAAGCAGGAGCTGCTGATCAATCCGTTCCTCGAGTTGCTGGAGCCGGAAGAGGAGGAAGAGACGCCGACCGCGACCGCCGCGGAACAACGGGAGCTCGTCAAGACCGGCGACAGCACGGCCACCAACTGGGAAGACATCCTGCTCGACGGCTTCGACGACGGCGGCTGGCGAGAGGATACCGAGACACGCGAGTACCGCGAGCCCGTCACCGTGCAGTCCTCAGACCTCTCAGACCACCTGCGCGAGCAGGTGCAGATGCTGGAGCTCTCCGACCGCCAGCGCCTCCTCGCCGAAGAGTTCATCGGGAACATCGCCGACGACGGGTACCTGACCACGACGCTCGAGGACGTGGTGCGGTGCGCGAACGAGATGCTGGAGGAGTACGCCGGCGAGCGCCCCGACGCGGTGCGCCCCGAGCCCTACACGATCGAGGAAGCTGAAGCGCTGCTCGGGACGATCCTCGCCCTGGACCCGCCCGGCGTGGGCGCCCGGGACCTGCGCGAATGCCTGATGCTCCAGCTGCGCGAGAAGCGCCAGACCGACACCTTGCCGTACCGCCTGCTCAGCGAGGCGTACGACGACCTGATCGCTCACCGCTGGAGCGACCTCGCCAAGCGTCTCGGCCTGGACGCGGGGCAGGTCCAGGACGCGGCCGACGAGATCGCCAAGCTCGACCCGAAGCCGGGGCTGCGGTACAGCGCCTCGGGGGGCGACTACATCATCCCCGACCTCGTCGTCGAGAAGATAGATGGCGCCTACCGAGTCTACCTCAACGACACCAACCTGCCGCGCCTCAGGCTCTCCCGGGCCTACCGGGAGGTCGCGCGGGACAAGAAGAAGTTCGTGGGAGAGAACCGGGAGTTCATCACCCAGCGGCTCAACAGCGCACAGTGGATGATCCAGGCCATCGAGCAGCGCCGGCAGACCATGCTCAAGGTGATGAACTTCATCGTGGACCGGCAGCACGACTTCCTCGAGAAGGGGATCGAGCACCTGAGGCCCCTCACGCTCCGCGAGGTGGCCGAGGTCATCAACATGCACGAGAGCACGGTCAGCCGCGTGACCAACGAGAAGTTCGTCCAGACCCCGCGCGGCGTACTGCCGCTCAAGTTCTTCTTCTCCAGCGCCCTCTCCACGACGACCGGCGAGGACGCGAGTGCCCGCGCCATCAAGGCCCAGACCCAGAAGCTGGTGGACGAGGAGGACGCCCTGGAGCCGCTCACGGACCAGCAGATCGTGCAGAAGCTGCGCGAGCGCGGCGTAAGGATTGCGCGCCGCACCGTCGCCAAGTACCGCGACCAGCTCGGCATCCTCTCGGCGCGCATGCGAAAGCGCATATGAGCCTCGCCGACGGCAAGGGCCCGGTGGACGTGAGCGTCCTGGTCCCGGCCAAGGACGAGGCCGAGAACCTGCCCGAGTTCGTCCGCCAGGCGGCCGCTGCCTTCAAGGACGCGCCGTTCACGGCCGAGGTCGTCGTGGTGGACGACGGGAGCTCGGACGCCACCGCGCAGGTGCTCCAGGACCTCGCGGCGCACCACCCTTTCCTTCGCTACGAGCGGCACCGCACCCGGCTCGGCATCACGGAGGCGCTGCGCACCGCCGGGAACGCGGCCCGCGGGGGTGTTTTCGTGTTCTATCCCGCCGACCTCCAGTTCCTGCCGGCGGAGATCCCCGCGCTCGTGGCGCCGATCCTCGCCGGTGAGGCGGACCTCGTCACCGGCGCGAAACAGGGCCAGTACGAGAAGGCGTTCGTCTCCGGGATCTACAACCGGCTCTGCCGCGCCCTGTTCGGCGTGAACGTCACCGACCTGAACTCGGTCAAGGCGTATCGCCGCGAGATAATGAACGCCGTGCCGGTCCGCCCCGACTGGCATCGCTTCTTCGCGGTGATCGCGAGCGCCCAGGGATACCGCCTGGCCGAGCGGCCGGTGACGCTCCACCAGCGCCGCGCCGGCAACAGCAAGTTCGGCCTGGGCCGGATCCCGATCGGCGCGATGGACCTGCTGTCGGTCTGGTTCCAACTCCGTTTCGGCCGCAAGCCGATGCTGTTCTTCGGCGTGTCGGGAACGCTCCTCTTCCTGCTCGGCTTCCTCGTGGGAGTCGCCGCGCTGGTGCTCCGGTTCGGGTTCGGCATCGGCTTCCGCCCGCTCCTCAACCTCATCGAGGTCCTCGTCATCTCGGGGATCGCCCTCTTCGGCTTCGGATTCATCGGCGAGCTGCTCGCGGGCCAGCGGGAGGAGGTGCGCGAGCTGGGCCGCGCGCTCCAGGGCCTCAACGACGAGTTGTCGCGCCGGCGCCGGGACGAGCGTTAGCGACCCATGCGGCTGGTGATGGTGGCGCATTCGTTCCCGCGTAGCGAGACCGACGTCGCGGGCGCGTTCCTGTGGCGATTCGCGGAGGCGCTGGTGGACCGCGGGCACCGGGTGCTGGTGATCGCGCCTGCCGACCGGGGCGAGATCGGGCCGCCGGTGCTGGGCCGCGTGGACGTGCGCCGAGTGCGCTATGCGTCGCCGGCGCGCGAGATACTGGCCTATCAGGGAACGATGCACCGCCTGAGCGGCGCCTCGCCGCTCGCTGCGCTGGCATTCCTGCGAATGGTGCGCGCGTTGAGCCGCGCGGTCACGGACGAATGCCGCGGCGGCGACGTCAACCTGGTGCATGCGCACTGGTGGGTGCCCGGTGGGCTCGCGGCGAGCCTGTCCGACCGTCGCGGCAGGCCGCTCGTCGTCACGATGCACGGGACCGACGTGGCGCTGGCGCGGAAGGTCCCCGGCGCACGGCGTGCCATGGGCGCGGTCCTCCGCCGTGCCGCGGCCGTAACCGCCGTGTCGTCGTACCTCGCGGATGAGGCCGCCGCGGCTTCGGGCAAGCCTCGCGAGTCGATCGCCGTCACCCCGATGCCATTGCTCCCAGCGCTTCCTGCCATGAACCAGGCACAGGTGCCGAGCGGCGTCGTTTTCGTCGGGCGGCTCACCCGGCAGAAATGCGTTCACGATCTCCTGGACGCGCTGGCGATCCTGAAGAAGGGCGGCCTTCCGCTCTACCTCACCGTAGTCGGCGACGGACCCGAGCGCGCGGCCCTCAAGGCGCAGGCACTGGCGCTCGGCGTCCCGGTCGTCTTCACCGGCTTCGTGGCGCCGGAACACGTCGCCGGACAGGTCGCGGGCAAGAGACTGCTGGTGCTGCCGTCGGTCAACGAGGGGCTGGGCCTCGTCGTCGCCGAGGCGCTCACCCTCGGCGTACCGGTCGTGGCCACGCGCTCGGGGGGGATCCCGGACCTCCTCACCGATCCCGAAGCCGGGTTGCTGGTCCCGCCGTCCGATCCGACGGCCCTCGCGGCCGCCATCAAGACGCTCGCCACCGACGACCGCTTTCTGGCCGGCGCCAAGGCCGCGGGACGGGCGCTGGCCGATCGGCTCTCCCCGGCGCGCGTGGCGGAGGGCTTCGAAGAAGTGTACCTGCGGGCACGGGGCGGTCGGCGCGGCAGCGCGGGCGCCGTAAAGGTCGCCGAGTGATGCGACGGCTCTGGCTGGTGGTCCAGTGGGCGCTCGTCGCGGCGGTCGCCTGGTTCGTCGTGAAGTCGGTGGCGCACAATTGGGCGGAGATCCGCGATTCCGGTTCCGTGGTCCACTTCGACCTCGGCGCGCTCGCGGCCGCGGCGGGCATCATCCTCGCCACCTACGCTCTGCTCATCGGCGCCTGGCGCGCGGTGCTCGTGGGCTGGGGCGAGCGACTTCGGTATCCGGTCGCGGCTCGCATCTGGTGCCTGTCGAACCTCGCCCGCTACGTGCCCGGCCGCGTCTGGCAGATCGCCGGCATGGCGGCGCTGGCACAGAAGGCTGGCATCACGCCGTGGGCGGCCGTGGGCTCCGCTATCATCGTCCAACTCCTGGCGATAGCGACCGGGGCGATGGTGACCGGCCTCGCCGCGCCACAGGCGGAGCATCCGATGTGGGTGGCGGCGAGCGGCGTCATCGCCCTGCTGGCCGCACTCACGCTCACCTGGGAACGGATGACCGCCATCTTCTCCAGATGGCTCAGCGCCGCGCTCGGCCGCCCGTTCGAGCTGCGGCCCGTGGGGAAGGGGGCCCTGCTCCTCTCGGCCGCCGTCACCACGCTCGCCTGGCTGGCATACGGCCTCGCGCTCTACCTCTGCACCGCCGCGCTGCTCGGACGCGCGGCCCTCGACCTCCGGACCGCGATCGGTGTATTCACCGGGAGCTACGTCCTCGGTCTTATTGCCGTCATGACGCCCGGTGGACTCGGCATCCGCGAGGGCGCCCTCTTGTTCTGGCTGACGGGACCGCTGGGACCGGCCGGGGCGGTAGTCGTCACGATCGGCTCGCGGCTCCTCATGACCGCGGCGGAGCTGCTGGCCGCGCTCATCACTCTACCTCTCACCACGCGAAGCCCCGATGGCACGTAAGCCGCTACCGCCCGGCGCCGATACGTTCACGCCGCGCCACGCGACCCTGATCGCCCTGGCATTCCTCACGGCCTGGGTCCTGGTGCTCTGCCTGCCCATGCTCTCAGGGAAGTTCCTGGTCGGCCCCGACAGCGACCAGATCTGGACCGGCGTCCCGTTCCGGTGGTTCGGCGCCAACGAGTGGCGCCGCACCGGAGAGGTCCCGCTCTGGAATCCCTACATGTTCGGCGGGCTGCCGTTCGTCGGCGCGATGCACGGCGACATTTTCTATCCCACCGCGTGGCTCCGCCTATTCCTGCCAATCGATATCGTGATGAACCTCGGCTTCGCCGTACACCTCGTGCTGGCCGGTTTCTTCGCCTACCTGTTCTTCCGCGCGCTCGAGATCAGCTGGACCGGCTCGCTAGTCGGCGGACTCGCGTACCAGCTCACCGGCGTAGTGGCCACGCTGGTCCATCCGGGGCACGACGGCAAGCTCTTCGTGTCGGCGTGGATGCCGCTCGTCCTGCTGGGGCTCGTCGTAGGAGTGAGAAGACAGCGGATGGAAGGCTACGGCATCCTCGCGCTCGCCGTGGGCATGGGGATCATCAGTCCACACATCCAGATGATGCAGTACACGCTCGTCTTCGCCGGCCTCTTCACCCTGTACCTCGCCTTCTGGAGCGAGGACAGGCCGGAAGGGGGGAAGCGCTGGCTGGCGTTGGGACTCGCCCTGGGCGCCGTGGTGCTGGGCTTCGGCGCCGCGATGATCCAGCTGTGGCCGTTCATCCAATATATGCCGTATGCCGCGCGCAGCGCCGGCGCGCAGGGTTGGGCGTACGCGACATCGTGGTCCATGCCGCCCGCGAACATCGTGGACTGGCTGGTGCCCGACTTCACCGGCATCCTGCGCAGGTACTGGGGCGAAAACGCGGTGAAGTACCACTCGGAGTACCTCGGCGCCGCGACGCTGGTCCTGGCCGCCGTCGGCATCGGGAACAAGGAACGGCGCCGGCTCCTCTGGTTCGCGGGCGGCGCTTTGCTCCTGTTCCTGCTGGTGAGCCTTGGCGGTCACACGCCGTTCTACCGGCTCTGGTACGCGCTGGTCCCCGGTGTGAAGGTCACGCGCGCAGCCGGCATGGCGTTCTTCATCCCCGCGTTCATCGTCGCTATGGTCGCCGCGATGGGCGTCGAGCGCCTGGAGCGGGGCGAGGGTGTTAGGACCCTCTACGGCTGGCTCGTCGGGGCCGGGGCGCTGCTCCTCCTCGGCGTGAGCGGCGCGCTGGGCGGCATGGCCGCCGGTTGGGCGGATCCCCAGAAGGTGGACCTCGCCCGGCAGAACGCCGGCGCGATCACCTTCAGCGCCGTGAGATCGGCGGTGTTCGCCGCGGCGACTGCCGGCATCGCGCTCGCCGCGCTGCGCGGCAAGCTGCGCGGCAAGCTGCGCGGCTTCGGCCTCGCGCTCGCTCTGGCGCTAGCCGTCGGGCTCGACCTCTTCATCAACGACCGCCGTTTCTTCGAGTACTCGCCGCGCGTGACCGAGCTGTATGCCGATGACGCGGTGACGTTGCGTCTCAAGCAGACGCCCGCGCCCTTCCGCGTGCTCGACCCCGGCATCTATCCCACCGCGTACCTGATGGCGAAGGGCGTATCCAACGTTCTCGGCCACCACGGCAACGAGCTCGACGCCTACGACAACTTGCTCGGCGGCAAGAACGTCTGGCAGAACCTGTACCCGCACGATCCGCGCGGACCGGCCGCCTCCGACTTCGCCGCGCCCAGTCGCACCCTCTGGTCGCTGCTCGCGGTCCGCTTCGTCATCCTGCCGGATACGATCAGCATCCCCGGGTTCCACTCTGTCTTCGGGGGCGCACCGGCGGTCACGGCTCGAGGCCAGCAGATATACTTGTACGAGAGGGACACCGTGCCGCGATACGCGCGGCTCGTCCCAGCGGCCGCCAAGCTGCCCGACGACCGGATTGTCCCCACGCTCCTGGATCCTCGCCTCGACCCGGATCGAGTTCTGCTACTGCCCGACGACGCACCCGTCGAGGTGCCGCGAATAGACTCGCTGCCGCCCGCGATCGCCAATCGCGCCGAAGTGACCTCGTGGCATCCCGGCGCCATGACGATCACGCTCGAGCACCCCGCGGAGTCGGACGCGTATCTGCTGGTGAGCGAGAATTGGTATCCCGACTGGCAAGCCACGGTGGACGGCAGGCCCGCCATCGTGCTGCGGGGAGATTACACGTTCATCAGCGTGCCGGTCGCGCGAGGGGCGAGGGAGATTCGCCTGGAGGTGTCTCGCGACCGCTATCGCCAGGGTGCGCTCATGACGTCCGCCTCGCTGGCCGGGATCCTCGGGTGGATAGGGCTGCCGCTGCTCCTCAGGAGGCGTCGTGCCGTCTGAGCGCGCGCTCGTCATCATCCCGACCTACAACGAGCACCAGAACCTCCCCAAGCTGGTGCCGCAGATCCTCGAGCAGGACCCGCGAATCGAGGTGCTGGTCGTGGACGACAACTCGCCCGACGGTACCGGCGAGCTGGCCGACGCGCTGGCTTCGGCCGAGCCGCGGGTGCACGTGCTGCACCGCGGCGGGAAGCAGGGCCTCGGCACGGCTTACGTGACCGGGTTCCGGTGGGCCATCGAGCGCGGGTTCGACTACGTGTTCGAGATGGACGCGGACTTCTCCCACGACCCGAAACACCTGCCCATCTTCCTCGCCGAAATCAGCGATGCAGACCTGGTGATAGGGTCGCGGTACCTCGACAAGCGCGTCACCGTCGTGAACTGGCCGATGACGCGACTGCTCCTCTCGTACTTCGCCAACGTGTACGCGCGCTGGGTGACGGGGCTGAAGCTCTGGGACTCGACGGGCGGCTTCAAGTGCTACCGCAGGCGGGTGCTCGAGGCAGTGGACCTCGACCGCGTCCGCTCCAACGGCTATTCATTCCAGATCGAGATGTCGTTCCGGGCCTGGCGGAAAGGGTTCCGCCTGAAGGAGATCACCATCCTGTTCACCGACCGAAGCCTCGGCCACAGCAAGATGTCCCGCGGCATCATCTGGGAGGCGGTCTGGATGGTGTGGCGGCTTCGATGGTGGGCTCTGGCGGGGCGGGTATGAGACCTGGCACCGTCTTCTACAAGATGTCAGGCTCCGGCAACGACTTTGTGATGTTCGACGGACGGTATGCCTACCTCGCGGAGCTGACGGCCCCGACCATCCGCGCGCTCTGCGACCGCCGGCACGGAGTCGGCGCCGACGGCGTGATCCTGCTGGACCCGGGGGCTCCGGCGGGCGTCCACTTCGCGTTCCACTTCTGGAACAGCGACGGGTCGCCGGGCCCGATGTGCGGGAACGGGGCCCTTTGCGCCGTTCGCCTGGCCACGACCATCGAGCTGGCTCCCACGACCGACGACGTACGCTTCGTCACGCCGGTAGGAACGCACCGTGGCCGAGTGATTGGAGGGGAGTCCGAGATCTTCTTCCCCGATTGCGAGATGCCCCGGCCCGTCACAGTGCCCACAGCCGAAGGGGAGCGGACCCCAATGGCCTGCAACCCGTCGGTACCGCACCTGATTCTCTTCGTGGACGACGTGAACCAGATTCCGCTGGAAACCCGTGGCCCGCCGCTCCGGCACCACCCGGTTCTCGGTCCCGGAGGCGCCAACGTCAACTGGGTCGCGCCGGCGGGGGACGGGTCCTTCCGTATGAGGACCTTCGAGCGCGGCGTCGAGGGCGAGACGCTGTCCTGCGGCACGGGGGCCGTAGCGTGCGCCTTGGCACTGGAGGAGCAGGGACTCGCCAAGCCGCCGGTGAGGATCTGGACCCGGAGCGGCATGCCGCTAGAAGTGACTTGGGAGCTTAACAAGCGTGGAGCCACGTCGATACGGCTCCGCGGCGAGGGGCGACTGGTCTTCCGCGGCATCGTTGGCGACATTCCAACCGGCGGTCCTACAAAGGCTTAGCCGTAGGTTTGCTGTTTTCCACCTCTTTCAACACTGCAATTTAACATAACATATCTTATACGAAGTGGCGGATAGGTGCACGGAAGGTGCGAAAACACTGCCCGGCTCCTCGTTCAGGCGCCTGGGCCGGCGTCGCTTTTAGAGCACTTGGCGGGTGTGATCCCGGTCAGCCGGCCCTCGGCCGAAGACCCTGTCCGCGACGAGTCTTGGGCGGCGGCGGGACCGTTCCGCCAATCTCGGCCATCCGCACCCGGGCTTCCGCGGCCTGGTCGAGCTCGGCGTACTTCTCCAACACCTCGGCGAGGGCGGTGCGCGCTCCGGCGGTGTCACCGGCGACGGCCAAAGCCCGGCCGGCGTCGATCAGGTACTGGGCCTTGAGGAAGTCGAGCGGTGCGGCCGCAGCAGCTTGGCGGTAAGCCTCCCCCGCCTCCCTTGGCTTGTTTTCGTCCTCCAGGCCTCCACCCAACAACCCGTACGCCGACGCCTTCATGTAATCCGGATGGCGGGCACCCACGAACTCCTGAAGCGCGGCCACCGCACTGTCTCGTTGACCCTGAAGGAGCCGGATCTGGTTGAGCAGGATGAACGCCTCGTCGGCCGCCCTGGTGCCCCCGAACCTCTGGACGACTCCCGCGAGATCCCGTGCGGCGAGCGGCAGGTTCCCCGATTCGGCGCTGGATCGGGCGCTCGTCAGCGCCTGCGACGCAAACGCTTCCTTGCGCTGTGAGGAGACGACGTACAGCCAGCTGCCGCCGCCGATCGCGGCCACCAGTCCGGCGCCGATCGCCAGCTTCCGCGCGTTCTCCTTGGCCCAAGCCTCCCAATCCTG
The DNA here is from genome assembly GCA_030697825.1 of Gemmatimonadales bacterium. Classification (NCBI taxonomy): domain Bacteria; kingdom Pseudomonadati; phylum Gemmatimonadota; class Gemmatimonadia; order Gemmatimonadales; species Gemmatimonadales bacterium. The sequence continues at coordinate 64,415 of JAUYOW010000049.1, forward strand.
CTGGGCCACAGATACCGTCGAACCAGTCACCGGTGCCGTCATCGTCACCCTTCGATCGCCATGAGAAGTCCGGATGCCCTGCCATGCCCCTGGGGTGACTCGAACACCCGGCCAACGGTTTAGGAAACCGCTGCTCTATCCAAGCTGAGCTACAGGGGCGTAGCCTTTAAACGTCGCTACGAGATGCCCCTTTCTCAAGGCGCCTGTCGCGGCTTCCTACGGCCGAGGGTATCGAAGGACGGAGTGCACCGGCGTCCCGCCCAGCCTTCCCCTTCCCCCGAGGTCCGCCAGCTCGATGAGAAAGCTGAACGCCGCGATAGTCGCGCCTCCCATGGACACGAGCTGGGCAGCTGCTGCAGCCGTTCCTCCCGTCGCCAGTACGTCATCGACCACCGCGACACGATCTCCCGGGGCAAGCGAGTCCGAGTGCATTTCCAGTGCGTCCTGGCCGTACTCGAGGTCGTAGTCTATCCGGTGGGTGCCGGATGGGAGCTTGCCTGGCTTCCGAACCAGCACGAGCCCCGCGCCCAGTGCCAGTGCTACGGGCGAACCGAGGATGAACCCTCGGGACTCGATTGCCACCACGCGATTCACGTTCAGGGCTCGGAGGGGTGCCGTCAGCAAGCAGACCGCCTCATCGAGCGCACGGCTTTCGAGCAGCAGGGGCGTGATGTCCCTGAAGAGGATGCCAGCCTTGGGGAAGTCGGGGACGTCGCGAATCAAGCCGTACAGAGTTTCCGACATGAAGTCTTCTCACAGTGTGTGAACGAGGTGTCCTTAGTGCTTGATCTTAAACGACTTGGACTCCACAGACTGATGTGGAACTTCGTCCCGGATGATTCCCGTGATCCGGGCACCAGGGGGTCCCTTCGCCAAGATCGCGTCAAGCTGGCTCAGGGATTTGGAGGAAGCCAGTCCCACCACCTCCACCGCTCCGTCCTCGGTGTTCCTGACCCAACCTCGAACTCCCAGCGCCTGGGCCTGATCGAGAACGTACCATCGGAAGCCGACGCCCTGGACCCTGCCCTCGATCACCCAGCGGCGGCCTACCGGCTCAGCGCCCTCCGCCACCCGTCCCTCCGCTGTCCGGCGCCGGTCCATCCCCGCCCCGCCGTGTCCGGTGCCAAACAACATATGCGACCACCACGACCACTGTTAGCGGCACCATCAGGAGGATCGCCCGGTGAGCATAGTCCCGGAACAGCTCCCGGCGCAGCTCGCTGGTGAGACCGCTTCCCGCCTTCCCAATGACCCAGCCGACTGCCAGAAGGACCAGGCACCAGATCGCCGCTCCGGCCGACGTATAGGCGAAGAACCGGTCGAGCCGCATGCGGGCGAGGCCCGCCGGAATGGAGATGAGGTGCCTGATGACCGGGAACAGGCGCCCAACGAACGTGGCGATCTCGCCGTGGCGCGCGAAGAACCGCTCGGTGCGCTCCAGCGACCGCTCGCTCAGCAACACCCACCTCCCGTATCGCACGAACACCCATCGGCCGAGCCGACTCGACACCCAGTAGTTGGCGTACGCGCCGATCACGCTTCCAACTGTACCAGAAAGGAGCGCCAGCCAGAGGTTCATTTCTCCCTTGAATGCCAGGTAGCCGGCGGGAGGCATCACCAACTCGGACGGGACCGGCAGCACCGACGACTCCATGGCCATGAGGACGACGATTCCTCCGTAGCCCAGCCTGCCGATCGTGTCCACGAGCCACAAGCTGAACTGTTCAAGCATCGAAGCCGTGCCTGCCGAGCAGGGGGACGAACCGGGCGTCGGTGAGGGGGGTCGCGACCGGCGTTCCATTCGCGCCGACGGTCACCAGGGTCAGCACCTGGTTCGCTCGATCACCGAGCGGGAGCAGCATCCGCCCTCCGGGACCGAGCTGCTCCAGGAGCGGGGCCGGCACCTCAGGCGACGCCGCGGCCACCACCATCGCGTCGTACGGCGCGTACGCGCGCCAGCCCAGCGTCCCGTCGCCTACGAGCAGGGAGACGTTGCTCACGCCGGCAGCGGCGAGTGCCGCCCGAGCCCGTGCCGCCAGGCTCGCCACGCGCTCGATCGAGAAGACCTGCCCCGCCACCAGCGCGAGCAACGCGGTCTGGTAGCCGGAGCCCGTGCCCACCTCGAGGACCTTCTCGCGCCCGGTAAGCTTCAGCGCCTCCAGCGCCCGTGCCTGGGTGGACGGCTGGCTGATGGTCTGGCCGTTGCCGATGGGGAGCGAGGTGTCCTGGTACGCCTGCCTCAGCATCGCCGGCGGGACGAAAACGTGGCGCGGGACTTCCCCGATGGCGCGCAGGACGGAAAGATCTCGGACGCCCGTCTTCCTCACAGCTTCCACGAGTTGCGCCCGATAGCCGGCGTAAGAATCGCGGGGCACCTCTACCCTCCCAGTTTCCAGGACCGGACGGACTCCAGGTGCGAATAGCTGGTGAGGTCGAGGTGCAGCGGCGTCACTGAGACGTGGCCGTCGTGGATCGCCTGAAAGTCCGAGTTCGCTCCGCCGGTCCAGTTGAGGTGGCCGCCGCCGATCCAGTAGATCTCGCGGCCCCACGGGTCCTTCATCTTCGTGAGGGATTCGGAGTACACGCGGCTGCCGAGCGTCGTCACCCTCACGCCCTTCACCTGGTCGGAGGGGATGGGAGGAAGGTTGACGTTGAGCAACGTGTCCCGGGGGAACGGCGTCACGGCGAAGATGCTCCGGAGCAGCGCTCCGACTCGCTCATGGTACGCGGGGAGCAGGTCGAGGTCACTGCCGGCCAGCGACAGCGCGACGCCGGGGATCCCGAGCGAAAGTCCTTCCATCGCGGCGGCGACCGTACCCGAATAGAGGACATCCTCCCCCATGTTGGGGCCGTGGTTTATCCCCGAAACGACAAAGTCAGGCCGCTCGCCGATCAGCGCGCCGAGCGCGAGGAGAACGCAGTCGGTCGGGGTGCCGTCCACCTGCCAGCGGTTGGGGCCGCGCAGCGTGGGCCTGAGCGGCTTGAAGAGCGTGAGCGAATGGCTGGTGGCGCTCTGCTCCCGGTCGGGGGCTACGCACACCACTTCGCCCAGGCCGGCGCAGATCTCGCTCGAGATCTCCAACCCGCGCGCCTGGATGCCGTCGTCGTTGGTGCAGAGGATTCTCATGTCGGGGGTGGCCCTGCCAGGATGCTGCGCCAGTGGCGGAGGAACACGGCGGCGAGCGCCACCGAGTCGGAGCCGTAGCGGAAGTGGCTCGGGGCGCCGTCGTACACCGTCGGGACTCCGATGGCGGCAATGCGGAAACCCCGCGCCGCGGCGAGGAACAGGAACTCGGTCTCGTACTCGTAGCGCCGGCCGTCGGGCCGCACGTCGCGCGCCACCGCGGCACTCATGGCGCGGAAGCCGGACTGCGAGTCCGGCACGCTGCTGCCGACGGCGCGGGACAGCAGCGTGCTGGAGAGCCAGTTGGTGGCCCGGCGGCCCGCCGGCATCAGCCGGGGATCACGGCGCCGTGCCCCGACCACCAGGTCTGCCTCGCCCGCGCGTACCGGGGCCAGTAGCGCGGGGATCGACGCGGGAGGGTGCTGGCCGTCGGCATCGCACGTGACGATCTCCTTCGCGCCCCTCGCGAGCGCTCCTTCCAGTCCGGTAGCGAGCGCGCGTCCCTTGCCCAGGTTGGCGGGGTGACACAGGACTTCCGCCCCGGCAGCGCGCGCCACGCCGGCGGTCGCGTCGTCCGAGCCGTCGTCCACGACGAGCACCGCGGCCTCCGGAGCCGCTCGCCGGGCGTCGGCCACCACCTGAGCGAGCGTCCGCGCGGCGCGGTAGGCCGGGATCACCACCGCCACGGAGCTACTCACTCGGCGGCTCGGCGCGCGGCGCCGGCTTCTCACCGTTGAGGATGCGAAGCACGTTCTCCAGCTCCGCTTTCAGGTCGCGGACCATCTCCGCCGCGAGTGCCTCGTGCGCCACCGGCTTGAGCTCGCCGGTGCGGCGGAAGTGCTCGATGCGCTGGCGCGCCCCTTCGATCGTGTACTTCTCGGTGTACAGCAGGTGCTTGACGAGCATGATCAGCTCGATCTCGCGCCGCTGGTAAACGCGGTTGCCGGACCGGTTCTTGGCCGGATTGAGGAACCGGAACTGGCTCTCCCAGTAACGCAGCACGTGCGGCTTGAGGTCGGTGAGAGTGCAGACCTCTCCGATCGAGAAGAACTCCTGCACGGGAACAGGGCCGGCCGCCATCCCCTAGCCCCAGGTCTCGCTCTTAGGGGCGCGCTCCATCAGGTCGCTGATCGCCAGCTTCGGCGGCTTGCCGTCGAAGAGCACGTGCGAGACCTCGCGCGCGATCGGCAACTCGACTCCCACCCGTTCGCCGAGCGCTACGGCGGCCCGCGCGGTACCGACCCCCTCGGCCACCGAGAGGCGCTTCGCCAGGATCTCTTCGAGCGTCCTTCCCTTCCCCAGCTCGACTCCCAGGCTCCGGTTGCGCGAGAGCAGTCCGGTCGCCGTGAGGACCAGGTCGCCCAGTCCGGCGAGGCCCGCGAAGGTCATCGGGCGCGCGCCCATCGCCACGCCCAGGCGGGTGATCTCGGCCAGCCCTCGGGTGACCAGGGCGGCGCGGGCGTTGTTCCCGAGGCCGAGACCTTCGAGGATCCCCGCCGCGATGGCGACCACGTTCTTGAGTGCGCCCCCCAGCTCCACACCGACCACGTCGTCGTTGGTGTAGATGCGGAAGTGCGGTGCGCTCAAAACGCGCTGCGCTCGCACCGCCGCCTCGGCCGAGGTGCCCGCCACGGCCGCCGCGGTAGGCTGCCGTTCGTAGACCTCGCGCGCGAAGGTCGGGCCGGAGAGGGCAGCCACCGGCGTGCCGGCGGGAAGCACTTCGCCCAGCACTTCCGTCATGCGCATCAGGCCCTTCGACTCGAGCCCCTTCGAAACGCTGATCACGAGCGTCCCCGGCGTCAGGCTGTTCGCGGCCTCCGTCATCACGCTGCGCACCGCGTGCGACGGCGCCGCGGATATGACCGTCTCGGCGTCACGCACGGCCGACGCGAGGTCGGTGGTCGCACGGAGCGCCGCATGGAGCGGCGCCTCGGGAAGGAACAGGTCGTTGCGGTGCCGGCGGTTGATCTCGTCGGCGACCTCGGGCTCGTACGCCCAGACGGTCACCTGCCCGCCGTTGGCGGCGAGCGTGTCGGCAAGCGCGGTCCCCCAGCTGCCCGCGCCCACGACCGCGATGCGTGTCATTGCGATGCGGCCTTGCGGCGCCCGAAACGCGCCTCGGTCCCGGAGCGCAGGCGCCCGATGTTGGCGCGGTGCGTGTAGACGACGAAGACGCAGACAGCGATGGATCCCCAGAGCAGCTCAGACCTGCCCGGATAGAGCAGTGGCACGCTGGCGGCGAAGGCCATGGCTGCGATCATCGAGCCGAGGGAGACGTAGCCGCTGAGGTACACGACGCCTGCCCAGACCAGCGCGCCGACGCCCAGCGAGCCGGGCGCGAGCGCGAGGAAAACGCCCGCCGCCGTTGCGACTCCCTTCCCTCCCTTGAACCGGACGAACGGGGAGAAGACGTGCCCCAGTACCGCGGCTACGCCGATCGCGTACGGCCACCACTCCGCTCCGCCGGCCGCGCGCCCCGCGAGGAGGACCGGCACCGTTCCCTTCGCGACGTCGAAGAACCCTACCGGCACGGCCGCCTTCCACCCGAGCAGGCGGTAGAGGTTCGTCGCGCCGAGGTTCCTGCTGCCGAACTCGCGCAGGTCCACACCTCCCGCGAGCTTCGCCACGACCAACGAGGTCGGAATCGAACCCGCGAGGTACGCGAGCAGGAGCCAGACCGCTATCATCCGTGCGCTCTCGAGCGCCGGCGGCCGGTGAAGCGTAGGCGGATCGGCGCGCCGAGGAAGCCGAAGTGCTCCCGGAAACCGTTGAGGATGAAACGGCGATACTGGTCCGGGATCTCGTCCGGGCGGCTGCTCACGATCGCGAACGTCGGAGGCTCGGTTCCTATCTGCGAGCCGTACAAGAGCTTCACCTCGGAGCCGCCCGCCTGCGGCGGCTGCCGCCGGGCGACCAGCTCGCGCAGCACGCGGTTGACCTCGGCGGTCTGGATCCGCTGGCGGCGCGCGTCGGCGGCCTGCACTACGGCTTCCAGCACCTTCTGCGCCCGCATGCCCGTCAGGGCCGAGAGGTAGATGAACGGCACGTCGTCGAGGAACGGCGCCCGTTCGGTCGCGACCTTGCGGCCGGCATCGGCGGTGTTCTGGTCCTTCTCGACGAGGTCCCACTTGTTCACGGCGAAGACCAGCCCGGTCCCCGCCTCCCACGCCTGCGCGGCGATCTTGATGTCCATCGTGTGGAGCCCGCTCGACGCATCCACCACGATGACGCAGACGTCGGCGCGCTCGATGGCGCGCTGGGCCCGCAGCAGGGCGTAGAACTCGACCGCCTCGTCGATCTTGCCGCGACGCCTGAGACCGGCGGTGTCCACGAAGTTGAGGACGCGCCCGTTGTAGCGCATCGGCGTGTCGATGGCGTCGCGCGTAGTTCCCGGCTGGTCGGCGACGATGAGCCGCTCCTCGCCGAGCAGACGGTTCACGAGGCTCGACTTCCCGACGTTGGGGCGCCCGATGACGGCGACGGCGATCTCGTCCTCCGCCGCGGGCGGCGGCGCCGGCGGCAGCGCCTCGACGATGATGTCGAGGAGGTCACCCGTTCCCTTCCCCGTCGCGGCCGACACGGGGAACGGATCACCGATCCCCAGCTCGTAGAACCCCAGGTGCCGCTGCTCGCCGGCCAGCTCGTCCGCCTTGTTCACGACCAGGACCACCGGCTTGCCGCGAGAACGCACGTACTCGGCGATCTCCTGATCACCCGGCGTGGGGCCGGTCTCCACGTCCACCAGGAAGAGGACGACGTCGGCGGAGTCCACCGCGAGCCCGACCTGGTCGCGTATGGCCGCGTCCATCGGCTCGTCGGAGGAGGGGAGCAGCCCGCCGGTGTCCACCAGCCAGAAGCCGCGGCCGTTCCACTCAGCCTTGCCGAAGTGGCGGTCGCGGGTCGAGCCGGGACGGTCATCCACGATGGCCGTGCGCCCGCCCACGAGCCGATTGAACAGCGTGGACTTCCCGACGTTGGGGCGGCCGATGACGGCGACCGTTGCGGCTCTCATCGTGCCGGCACTCCCGCCAAGGCATCCGTGAAGTGGTACGAGAGCAGCACCGGCATCGGGGCCGTGCCGGCTATCGCATCGAGAGGGACATCGTCCACGAACAATCCGTCCTCGTTCACGGACTCCGCCGGCAGCAAGGCCAGGGCGCAATCGACCCGGCCCGCGAGCGCGCGGCGGAAATCCTCGCCCCCCAGCAATCCCGCCGTCGAGACCGTAGGGCCGAAGTAGGTGTTCTCCAGCACGGCGAGCTCGAACTTCGCACCCGTCGCCTGCTCGAGCGCAGGAAGGATGGACGGCATGAGGGTGCCCATCGCCGCGCCGGTGCACACCAGCACGCGCTGCCCGGTCAGGTCCGGCAGCGCGCCGGTTTCCGCCGCGATGAGTCCCTCCAGATAGCGCACGGCCCCGACCCCGTTCTCCACCTGCGGGAATCCGTCGTAGGACTCGGCGGGCGGGAACGGCATCCCGGCGAGCATGTACAGCTCGTCCGAGCCATACACCCATCCCTCTCCCCTCTCCCCTCTCCCCTTCCTCTCCCAGCTACGCAACACTTCTATGGCGGCCCGGCCCTCTGCCTCGGCGGGGCTCCGCACCAGCCCGTTCCTCGAGAACGCCGTCAGCGCGACCGGCACGATGGACACCGTGAGGATGGCATCGCCCATCGCGTAGAGATCTCGAAGCGATCGCTCGAGCACCGGCCCGTCGTTGGCGCCGGGGACCAGCACGATCTGGGCATGGAACTGGATGCCGCCCGCGGCGAACATCGCGAGCTGCTCGAGGATGGCGGGAGCCTTCGGATTGCGCAGCAGCAGCCGCCTGACCTCGGCGTCGGTGGAATGCACCGACACGTACAGCGGCGAGAGCCGGTACTCCATGATTCGCCGCACGTCCTTGTCCCTCAGGTTCGACAGCGTCGCGAAGTTCCCGTGCCGGAACGAGAGGCGGTAGTCGTCGTCGCGGACGAAGAGCGTCTTGCGCGCACTCTCGGGGTTGCCGTCCACGAAGCAGAAGTCGCAGCGGTTGGCGCAACGGCGGATCTTGGGCGGTTCGAGCGTGACGCCGAGGGGAAGCCCTTCGGGGCGCTCGATGTCGAACTCTATCTCCTCACCGGCCGCCGAGCGGGTGCGGAGCAGGAAGGCCTCGTCGGCGGCTAGGAACTCCCAGTCGAGGAAGTCCACCAGCTCGCGGCCGTTGATGGCCAGCAGCTCGTCGCCCGGCCCGAGACCGAGCTCGGACGCCAGCGAGTCTGGAGCGACGGATGAAACGCGCAGCACGGCAGGACCACCGCTAGCGCGCGCGGGGGTCGGCCCCTGAAGGGCCGGCCCCCGGCGTCGAGGAGCGGGCGATGGGAGTCGAACCCACGACGTCCAGCTTGGGAAGCTGGCATTCTACCGCTGAATTACGCCCGCGTGCGAGGCGGAATGTAGGACCGCTCCGCCCCGTGTCAAGCATCGTCAATTGGTCCTGTACCGGTAGGCGAGGATGCCCCGCCCGCTTGCGATGATGTTGAAATCATACTGGTTCCCCGGCTGCCCCAGCGCAGAGAGATCGGGGATCTCGACGTTCTCGTGCGCGATCACCGCGCCGGTGCTGTCCACGAACTCCAGGACGAACACGAACGCGCGCTGCTGGCGGGACTGGAGGTTCTGGATGACGCCCCGGAGCGTCGCGGTGCTGTCGCGCGGCTCGAAGCGCTGCACCGAGATCTCCCACGGCAACGAATCCTGGCGCTGCAGCTGACGCAGCGTCGAGTCCGCGTAGGCATTGTAGATGCGGCGGAACCTGGCGGCGGAGGTATCGCGCCGCGCGCGCAGGATCGAGTCCTGGGTGCGGGCCCCCGCGCCGACCCTCTGATACGCCGCCGCGAGGAGACGAATCGAGCTGCGATTCATCGAATCCACGGCGACCAGCCGTTTCGCCGCGGGCAGGGCCCGCGCCGTGTCGTTCCCCGCGACGTAGGTGTTCGCCAGGTTGAAGAGCGCATCGCGGTGGAGCGGGTTCTTCTGAAGCCCCAGTTGGAACGCCTGCGCCGCGATCTGATACCGGTTCTGCCGGAAAAGCGCCACTCCGGTCTCGAACAGCTCGAACGAGCCGAGCGAATCGGGGTGGGCCAGGATCGAGTCGTAGATCGCGGCCGCCTCCTCGGTCCGGCTGAGGCTCGACAGCACCGACGCCAGGCTGGTCAGCGCCTCCATGTCACGTGGCTTCCGGCGCAGGTATTCCCGATACGCCGAGTCCGCCGCCGCGAACCGATTGGCCAGGTGCAGAAGCCGCGCCGCGTTGAAGAGCGAGGTGGTCCGCAGCCCGTCGCGACGCGGGTCATCCCCGGCGGCCGCGGCCCTGCGGTAGTAGGCCACCGCGCTGTCCGTGGCGTCCTGCTGCGAGAAGATGCTGGCCATGTTCGCGAAGCTGTTGGGCTCCGACCGATAGATGACGTGCGCACGCCGGAGCAGCGCCAGCGCCGAGTCGTAGTGCTGCCCCTGGATCTGCTCTACCGCGAGGTTCTGGATGGGCACGTACTCGTTGCGTCGGAGCCGGTCGACGGCGCGCCGGCAGTCCGCGTCACCCAGTGCCTCGACCTTGCGGAACGACGAGTCGGCGCCGGGAAGGTCGTGCTTGGCGAGGTAGGTCTGGCCGAAGAAGTACCAGAGGGTCAACTGATCCGCGTTGCCCGCCTGGGCTGCTTCCGTCAGCACCCGCATCGAGTTGGCGAGGTGCCGCTGGCGATCGTCCTCGAAACGGGTGCGCTGCACCTGATCCAGGTACTGCTGGGCTCCGTTCAGCCGGAAATTGCTTCGATAGTTCAAACGGCATTGGGGCTGCGGCGCGGCCTGTTGGGCCGCGGCCGGGCCTGCCACGAGACCGAGCGCCAAGGCTGGCACCATGAGCCGAAGCATGCGCGAAAACATCCTTGTTATCTCCCCCTCACGTCCGTAACAAGGGCGGTAGTCCGGCTCTCACCGGCGCCGCCGAAGTGCAATAATCTCCACAAGTTAACGCATTACGTCAACAGGTTACTTGAAGTCCTACCGTAAAGCACACCGGCGCCCGTGTTGACCACCACGATTCGCTCATCCGGTGCAATCTTACCCCGTTCAACCAGTACTTGAGCCGCCGCGACCGCCGCTCCGCCCTCCGGGCACGCATCGACCCCCTCGAGGGTGGAAAGCCGGTTCGCAGCGGCCACTAGGGCGGCGTCGGACACCGCGACCGCCCCACCCCTGCTCTCGCGGAGCGCTCGAAGCATCAGGGCCCCGCCAAGCGGATCCGGAACCCGCAGCCCGCTCGCCACCGTTTCGGGGTTCGGCCAAGGCTCGCACTGGTTATCCCCCCGCTCGAACGCCGTGACCACGGGGGCGCAGCCGGTGGCCTGGACGGAGAAGAGCCGGGGCATGGGCCCCTCCACCCAGCCGGCGTCTAGCAGCTCACCGAAGACCTTCCACATGCCGATGAGGCCGGTGCCGCCGCCGGTCGGGTAGATGATGGCTCCGGGCAGTGTCCATCCCAGCTGCTCAGCGATCTCCAGACCGAGAGTCTTCTTCCCCTCGATCCGGTAGGGTTCCCTCAGCGTCGATAGATCCATGGCCTGCGTTTGGGCCGCGTGGGCCCGCGCCAGTTTGCCGCAGTCTCCGATGTGACCGTCGATGGTTTCGAGGTCGGCCCCATACGCGGCGATCTGCCCGAGGAGTGGCGCGGGTGTCGTGCGTGGGGCGTACACCTTTACCGCGGCGCCCGCGCGCGCCCCGTAGGCAGCCGCGGCGACGCCGGCGTTTCCAGCCGTGGGTAGAACGAACCTGGTCACCCCGGCCAGTACCGCCCGCGTGATCGCCGCCGCGAGGCCGCGCGCCTTGAACGAGCCGGTCGGATTGACGGCCTCGTCTTTCACCCACAGGTCCTCGATGCCGATGGCGCCGCCGAGCCTCCTGGCGCGCAGCAGCGGTGTCCCGCCTTCGCCGAGCGAGATCGGCGCCTCATCGCCGACCAGCGGGAGGAACTCCCGGTAGCGCCACATGGTGCGCGCCCGCGCCGGCAGCGCCTCACGCGCCGCGGCGGGAATGCGTCGCGCGTACCGCACTAGATAGGGCGACCCGCAGTCGGGGCAGACCGTGGGAAGGCCGTCGGCGCCGACCACCCGCCGGCATCCTGAACATTCGAGTGACCAGTCCATGAGAGACACGTTATGGGTAATGGGTGATAGGTAATGGGGTGATGGGGTCAGTCTCCGAGGTGGACATTCTGGAGGATCCGCTCGGCCATCACCGCCGAAATGCCGGGCACCGTAGCCAGCTCTTCGACCGTCGCCGACTTCACGCCCTCGAGCGAACCGAATCGCTCCAGCAGGGCGCGCCGCCGGGTCGGGCCGACGCCGGGAATCTCGAGCAGCGCCGATGTGATGGTGCGCGCCGTCCCCCGTTTCCGATTGAAGGTGACGGCCACCCTATGCGCCTCGTCGCGGGCGCGCTGGAGCAATCGAAGCGAGGGGCTCCGCCGTGGCAGCCGCAGCGGATCGGGCCGGTCGGGCAGATAGATCTCCTCCTCCCGCTTTGCCAGGCCCACGAAGGGCAGCGGCGGGGCCGCAGCGCCGCGCGCCGCCGCGAGCGCGGCGTTCAACTGGCCGCGACCGCCGTCCACCACGAAGAGGTCGGGCAGGGGCTTGTCCTCGGCGAGGCGTCGCGTGAAGAAGCGCGTCACCATCTCCCCCATCGAGGCGAAGTCGTCCTGGCCCTCGACCGACTTGATCTTGTAGCTGCGATACTCGCTCCGCTTCGGGCGGCCGTTCTCGAACCACACGATGGAGCCGACGGTGTCCCTGCCCTGCGCCGTGCTGATGTCCGCGCAGACCAGGCTCCGCGGCACTGCCGCGAGTCCGAGATCCCGGCCCAGCGCGTAGACCGGGTCCTCGGCGCGCTCGGCGCCCTCGAAGGTCTCGAGGCGCAGCGTTTCGAGGAGGTGGATGGCGTTCTGCTCGGCGAGGTCAACGAGACGGCGGCCGAGTCCCCGCTGAGGCACGGCCAACCGCGCGTCGCCCAGCATCTCCCGGAGCGCCTCCTCGTCGGCGGGCGGGCACGGCAGCAGCACGCTGCGCGCGCGACGCGGCCTCGGCAGGTAGTAGCGCACTACGAAAGCCGTCAGGACCTCGGGCTCGGGCACGCCGTCGACGCCGACGAGGAACGTATGCTCCCGGCCGATCACCTTGCCATCGCGGACCCGCATCACGACCGCGCAAGCATCGTCCTCGTCCCGCGCGAGGGCGATCGCGTCGCAGTCGCCTCCGCCGACGCGCTCGACGGTCGGCGGCTCCTCGATCTGGTCGAGCCGCTTGAGCCCGTCGCGAAGCTCCGCGGCCAGCTCGAAATCCATCGCCCCCGAAGCCCGCCGCATCCGCCCGCGGAGCCGGTTGCGCACTTCGAGCGTTTTGCCCTCCAGGAACAGGAGTACATCCTGCACCATGCGGCGGTACGACTCCGCGCTCTCCCGGCCGACGCACGGCGCCCGGCACTTTCCGATGTGGTAGTCGAGACATGGCCGTTCGGGCGCGTCGCGCGGGAGGTCGTAGTGGCAGGAGCGCACCGTGAAGAGACGCCGGACCACGCGCAGCGTCTGCCGGAGCGCGCCCACGTCGGTGTACGGCCCGAAGTAACGCGCTCCGTCGTCCGCGGCGGCGCGGGTCACCAGGATACGCGGGAACGGCTCCTGCACCGTGACGGCGAGCCACGGGTACCGCTTGTCGTCGCGCAGGTTCACGTTGAACCGAGGGAGGTGCTCCTTGATGAGGTTGTTCTCGAGGAGCAGCGCCTGAGCCTCGCTCGGCACGACTATGGTCTCCACGCCGGCGATACGGCGCTGAAGGAGCGCGAGGCGAGGGTTGCCCGCCGCCTCGTCCCCGAAGTACCAGCGCGCGCGGGTCCGAAGGTTGTTGGCCTTTCCGACGTAGATGACGTTCCCTTCGGCATCCTTCCACAAGTAGACGCCTGGAGCGTCGGGCAGCGCGGCCAGTGAGCGCTGGAGCGACTCGTCAGGCACGGCGGAGCCCCCGGTCGAGGAGCGCCCGCGCGATGGGGATCCGGAGCGCCAGCGTTGCGGCGCCATACACCGCGGCGTAGGGCACCAGCCCCGCGACTGAGGCTGCGATCGGGCCCAGCGGACCAACGCCGCGCAGGATGCCCCACGCCGCGGCGGCAGCCGCGAGCGCCGCGAGCCAGAGCTTCGCCATGTACCACGGCTCGAACCGCGCCGCTCCGATGCGAGCCGCGAGCCGCCTGCGGAGCAGCAGGAACTCGACCCATCCCGCGAAGCCGGCCGTCGCCGTGAGACCTACGGCGCCCCAGCGCAGCTCGATGCCGAGTGCGCGTGGCAGGGGCACGGCGCAGGCGAATCCGAGGACCGTCGTGAGCGCGACACGCACGACGGCGAATCGGAGCGGAGTACGGGTGTCGCCCAGCGCGTAGAATGTGGACGACGACAGCCTGCTCATGGTCGAAGCCAGGAGTCCCACGGTGGAACCCGCGAGGATCGCCCACACGTAGCGGCTGTCGGCCGGCCCGAACTGTCCGGTCTGGAACACCGCGCCGGCCACGACGTCACCCAGGACCAGGAACGCCACGGCACACGGGACGATGAAGAACGCCAGCCGGTGGATGCCTGCCTCGAGCCGCGACCGGAGGATGGCATTCCGCTCCTCGTCGCTCCCCTGCGCCGCCGACATCGCCGGCAGCTCGGCCGCGGAGACCGACATTCCGAAGATGCTCACCGGCAGCGTATAGAGCAGTTGCGCGTTGGCGACGGCCGCCGCCGCGCCCGTCCCGAGCAGGCTCGCGATCACGCCGTCCACGTACGCGCTGATCTGATAGGCGCCGCGTCCCATGAGCGCCGGACCGAAGTTGGAGAGGACGGTGCGCACCTCCGGGCTCGTGGTGTCGGCCGAGAGGCGGAGCGAGCGGACCAGCCCGACGACGGACGGGAGCTGCACCAGTACCTGGAGGAAGCTGCCGGCGACCGCGCCCCAGGCGATGATGACGACGAGGTCGCGCTGTCCCTCGCGGCGTCCGGCGACGATGGCGGTGGCGATGATGACCGCGTTCCACACCACCGGCGCCGCGTAGGACAGGAAGAACTTCCCGTGACTGTTGAGAACGCCGAGGCACCACGCCGACATGACGAGGACGCCCGTAGCCGGGAAGAGGATCCTGACCAGCACGATCGTGAGGACCCGCTTGTCGCCGGTGAACCCAGGAGCGAGCAGATCCACCACCAGCGGCGTCGCGGCAACGCCCGCGAGCACGATGAGCGCCACCACGAAGCCGAGCAGGCCCGCCACGGCGCCCGCCACCTTCCCCGCCTCCTCGTCCCTCCCCTGGCCCACCAGCCGTGCGTAGACCGGGATGAAGGAGGCGGATAGCACGCCCTCACCGAAGAGGTTCTGGAGGAGGTTGGGAATGCGGAACGCCGCCGACAGTGCGTCGGCGGCGTCCGAGAGACCCAGGAAGTGGGAGAAGACCCGCTGCCGGACGAGACCGGCGATCCGGCTGAGGAGGATGCCGGCGCCGACGAGCGCCGCGGAGCGCCCCGTCGAGCGCGCCACTGTTACGAGCCGGGCTTGGGAAGGGACTTCGGAACGACCTGCCGGTTGGCCGGGTCTTCGATCAGCCGCTGGAGGAACTGCTGTTCTTCCTGGAGTTGGGCGACCTGGCGGTTCACGACCTCGAGCTCGGCCTCGAGCACGCCGACCTTCTCAGCCAGATCTCTGATGCCGACGTTGGGCGAGTCCACGTCGCCCCCGTGCCGGCGATCCACCCACGCCCGCACTACGGGCGAGTCGAGGACCACCGCGGTGAGCGGGATCATCAGCGCTACGAAGATGACGAGCCAGACCATCGGCGAAACCTAGGTCTGCCGGAAGGTGGCTTCAAGTAGCTGCCGCGCGTGGGTCCGCGCGCCGTCGCTGATCAGGTCCAGGACCGCCTTTCCGTGCCGGGAGAGATAGGAGGCCACCGTCACCACGCGTTCCTGGGGTTTTCCCTCCGGGAACAGCTGTTCCCGCGCCCGGGCGACCTGCTGGAGGACGGTCTTGTTCTGGCGCTTGAGGTGCGCGATGAGCTTCTTCTCGATCTCGTGGGTAGCGCCAAGCGCCTGGGTGCGCGCCGACTCGACCGTCTTCTCCAGGGTGCGGTCAATGGCTACCGCTTCGCCGAGGAGCGCGCCATAGCGCTCGCCCAACGCGCTGCGGAGCAAGGCGAGCGCGTCGGCCGCGGCGGAGGGCAACGCCTCGCGCGCGAGTGCCGCGGACAGCTCGCTCTCCGGACGGCCCAGGCTCTCGGCGGTCAGGTGATGGCGCTCGAGCACCTTGTCCACCTTGGCTTCGACCAGGAAGCCCGAAACGCGTGGGACGCGGGCCGGACGCGGCACCGCGAGGTGATCGAAGACGGGACGCGCCTGCGCCAGATAGGAGATCTCGGCCGGGCCACCGACGTACGCGACCGTCGGGAGAACGAACGCTTCGATCGCGGGCCGAAGCAGCACGTTGCCGGAGAGCCTGCCCGGCTCGGACGTGGCGACGGCCAAGACCTCGTCCACCGTGAAGGCTTCATGACCACGCCGCGTCACGAACCGGCCGGCACCATCGATCTTGAGCCGGTCGCGTCCGAGGCGGGTCTCGAGCATCAGCAGGCTCATCCCGTCGCCGACCTGGACCGGAGTCTCCCGGCCCGCTGCGCGCAGGCGCTCTGCTTCAGCCCCGAGCTCGCGGTCGAGCGACGCGGCGGCTTTGAGCGCCGCCATGAAAGCCGGCCTGGCCGCGGCCTTGAGTGCGGGGTGCCAGCCCCGGCACACGACGACGCCAAAGGGACCGAGCAACTCGGCGAGTGCGTTGGCGCACGCCTCCGCCAGCGAGTGTCCGGCCTGGTAGGCGCGCGCCAGCCACGAAATCGTCTCGGCCCGGAACTCGCTGGGCGGAAGCAGAGACTCGAGTTGTCCGAGCGCCGCCGTTCCCTCGGGGCCCACCATCTCCCGGTACGCCGGCAGCATGGGCGCATCAGCCGCGCGTTCCCTCAAGACGACGCGCGACGCGTGTCCGTCGGCGCCGAGCACGTCGCAGTGGTTGATCTCGGCAAAGTCGTGATCGTCGCCGGCCACCCAGAATACCGGCACGAATGGTGCGCCGTGCACCTCCGTCAGCGCCGACGCGAGCGCCGCAACAGTGAGCGCCTTGTGGACGGCGAAGAGCGGGCCGGTGAACAGCCCCGCCTGCTGCCCGGTCGTCACCGCCAGGGCTCGGCCTTCGGTGAGCAGGCCGAGCGACTCCTTCGCCCGCCCCTCGGCGAGGAGCGCCGGAAACGCCTCGGACGGAACGCGCCGCACCTTCTGGGCGGCGATGGCCCCGGCGAGGTCGCCCTCGCCGGGCGCGGTCGCGCCGGCCCCAAGTGCAAAGCGCAGCGTCACGGGCGGCGCGCCACCAGCAGGAGCCGGGGGCTGAACGGAGAGTAGGGCGAGCCGAGGTAGTCCCCGAGCGCCGCCTCCGGCATGAGGCCGGCTCCGGCAAGCATGGTCTCGAGATCCGACCGTTCGTACAATCGCACCCGCTCCACGAAACTCCGTCCTTCGCCGCCCAGGTGGATGGTCTTGGTGACGAAGCGCCCGTCGTCGCTCAGCCGGCGCTCCTGCACGACGACGGTGGCCCCCGAGGTGCGCTCGTCGCGCGGCACGAGCGAAGCTCGCAGGGCCGTCGCGTTCAGGAAGTCGAGCACGAACCCGCCACCGGGACGCAACACCCTCGCCACTTCCTGGAGGACGCGCTCGTGGTCGCGGTCCTCGTCGAAATAGCCGAAGCTCGTGAAGAGGTTGAGCACCACGTCGAAAGTCTCGTCCCGCAGCGCCAGAGCGCGGATGTCCCCGCGCAGGAGCGGACCCGGGTCTCGCCGGCGGGCGGCGCGCAGCAGCGGCATGGAGAGGTCGAGCCCGACCACCTCCGCACCGCGCCGCCGGAGCGCCTCGGCGTGCCGGCCCGCGCCGCACGCCAGATCCAGCACCCGGTCTCCCGCCCGGACGAACCGCCGATCCCACAGCAGGGCGACCAGTTGGTCCGCCTCCTCATCGTCACGATGGCGGTAGAGGTGCAGGTACTCCTCTCCGAACCAGCGCTCGAACCATTCCGTCACTGGGCGTCCCGCTCCGCGATCACCTGGGCCCGGAACGTCAGGATCTCGGTCCCGGCGTCGCGCCATGATACGGCGGCCAGCCCCGCCTTGCGACACACCCCGTCGAGCAACTCGACCCGGCCCCATCCCATCTCGGGCGCCACCTGCGGCAGGAGGACGCCCAGCCGCCCCGCGCGGCGGACGATCACCCCGTCGCGCCCCGGGACCACCTCATCCGGCCGGGTGGGCAGCGGAGGCGTCAGGACGGTTACCTCCACCGTGAGCCCCTCCAACTCGCCCGCCCCGAGCGGCGGGAACCGCGGGTCGTCTCTAGCGGCCGCGACCGCCATTCGGCCGGTCGCCTCTCTGATGGACAGGTCGTTCTCGATGTGGCCGATGCAGCCGCGGAGCGCTCCGGCGCGGTGCAACGTGACGAACGCGCCTGCGAGCGCCATCAACTCCGGGTGGTCGGGCGGTCGTGGCAGCGCTCCGCCTCGCGCCCAGGCGTGCACGGTGTCCCGGGCGAATGCGTGCAGTTGCGCCGCTGCCTCGACGCCCAACAGCTCCGCGCGCTCGAACGCGGAGCCGTCCGCGCCGGTCGGTTTCCTCCGCGGCGCCTCAGGCGTAAAGGCCGCGCAGCCGGTGCACCGCGGCAACGCGGTCTATGGCCAGCGTGTATGCCGCGATGCGCATGTTGACGTTGTAACGCTTCGACACGCCCAGCACGTTCTCGAAGCTTCTCACCATGATCTCGTTGAGCCGGCTGTTGACGGTCTCCTCGGACCAGAAGTAACCCCCGCGGTTCTGGACCCACTCGAAGTAGCTGACCGTGACGCCCCCCGCGTTCGCCAGGATGTCCGGAATGACGAAGATCCCCTTGCGGTCGAGGATCTCGTCGGCCCCCGCGGCGGTGGGGCCGTTGGCGCCCTCGATGATGACCTTGGCCTTGATGTCAGCGGCGTTGCGCGACGTTATCACGTTTTCGAGGGCCGCCGGCACGAGCACGTCGCAATCGAGCGCCAGCAGCTCCTCGTTCGTGATGCCTTCGGCCTTCGGGTAGCCGGTGAGGTAGCGGTGCGACTGCCGCCACGCCATCACGTCATGCACGTCGAGTCCCTTGGGATCGTAGACGCCGCCCGCGACGTCGCTGACGCCGACTATGGTGCAGCCCTCCTTCTGCAGGAGGTCCGCCGTGACCGACCCCACGTTCCCGAACCCCTGCACCGCCACGCGCGCGCCCTTCAACTGCATCCCCTGGTGCTTCAGCGCCTCGCGCGTGCAGATCATGCACCCTCGGCCCGTCGCCTCGCGGCGGCCCTGCGAGCCTCCCATTTCTATGGGCTTGCCGGTGACCACGGCCGTGACGGTGTGCCGCTTGTGCATCGAGTAGGTGTCCATCACCCACGCCATCACCCGCTCGTTGGTGTTCACGTCGGGCGCGGGGACGTCGGAGTCGGGGCCGAGCGTCTCGATGATGCCGGAGGTGTAGCGCCGGGTGAGCTTCTCCAGCTCTCTCTCGGACATCGTCGTCGGGTCGCAGATCACGCCCCCCTTGGAGCCGCCGAAGGGGATGTTCACGACCGCGCACTTCCACGTCATCCACGCGGCGAGGGCCTTCACCTCCTCCAGCGTGACGGCGAGGTCGAAGCGGATCCCGCCCTTGGCCGGCCCGCGCGACGTGTTGTACAGCACCCGATATCCCGTGAACACTTCGACGTCGCCGGAGTCCATGCTCACGGGGATCGAAATGATTATCTGCTTCTCGGGGTTGCGAAGGACCTTGTAGAGCCCCGCGTCGAGATTCAGGAGCTCCGCCGCGTAGTCGAACCGCGACATCATCGCTTCGAAGGGGTTCTCGTCGGCGAGGAAGGTGTCCTTGTCGCGACGGATGAGGCGCTGTCTGGTGTCGGTCATGAGTCTCTCGAGGGCGGACGAACCGCCCCGGGGTCGAGTATGGTCGGCGTCGCTGCCGCGACGCGATCCAGCATGGCTGCGAACGCGTCGCCGCCGGACGTTATCCGAACCGCGACCGCGGCGACCCGGAGCTGCGGGCCGTCTGGCGGCCAGAGCGGGCCGAGCTTCACGGCGTCCTTCGCGGTGGTCAACACGAGCGCCCCGCCCGCCCTCCGAGCGATCTCCCGGACGTCCGCCCCATCGTACGCATGATGGTCCCCGAACGCCATGAGGCGCACCTTCGCGCCCAACCGAGCCAGCTGGGCGGCGAACAGTTCCGGCTCGCCGATTCCGCAGACCGCCAAGACTTCGCGGCCGGCGATCAGGTCCGGGCCTTGCAGCTCACCGCCGGTGAGCGATCTGAACCCGCCTACCGCCAGCTCGACGGTCGCGCCCTGTCCGCCACGGGTGCGCCGGGCCAGCCGTGCCGCCAGAGCGACCGCCTCGGCGGCGGAGGCTGTCTTGTGGCTCACGACCACGGCGTCCGCGCGGGCGAGTGCGCCCAGTCCCTCGCGCCACGGGCCGGCGGGAAGCGGCCAGTGTCGCTCCGCGGCCGATTCCGCGCTCACCACGGCTAGCATCACGTCCGTCAGGACGTCGCGCCGCTGAAGGCAGTCGTCGAACACCAGGACATCCGCGCCCAGCGCGGTCGCGCGCGCGCCTGCCGCGTGCCTGTCGGGGTCGGCGACGACGACCGCCAAGGGGACCGCCGCTTGGTGTTCCCGCGTCTCGTCCGCACCGTAGCCGCGAAGAATGATGCCGGGTCTCAGTCCGCGCCGCACCACTTCGGCGGCGACGAACGAGGCGATCGGTGTCTTCCCCACTCCCCCGACGACGAGGTTCCCCACCCCGACCGCCGGCCGCGGGAGCCGCGACACTCGCATCGCGCCGACGTCATAGGCGGTGTTCCGCGCGAGCACGCCGAGACGGTAGAGGCCGGCCGCCGGGAGTAACGCCCCGCGGGTCAGCGCCGCCATCGGCGACCGCGATCGCCACACCCACCGCGCCACCAGGCCCCAGTCAATGCCGCCGCTCACGCCGCGAGCAGATCGCGCGCCAGCAGGGCGGCGCGTCCCGCGGCCCCCGGGCCGCCCAGCAGGCGGCGTACTTCCGCCAGGCCATCCAGCTGCTCCGACCGCTCCGGCGAGGCTCCGGCCAGCAGCGGCAGCACCGCCTTGGCGAGGTTGGAAGCCGTCACCTGGCCCTGCACGAACTCCGGGGCGATCTGGCGCCCGGCCACCAGGTTCACCAAGCCGATCCACCGGACGCGCACCAGCCGTCTCGCCATGAGATACGTGAGTGGGTTCATGCGGTACGCCACCACCAGGGGCGTGTCCGCCAACGCCGCCTCGAGCGTCGTCGTACCCGACTTGCAGAGCGCGGCGTCAGCCGCGGCGAAGCACTCGGGCGCGCGGCCGCTCACCACGCGCACTTCGCCCGGATGCGGATACTCGGCGCCCGGGACCGCCGCCACGAGGACCTGTAGGTCGGGGCGCAGCCGCGCCACGGCACTCGCCGCGTCGCGGAACACGGGCCAGAGGCGCAAAGTCTCCTGCGGGCGGCTGCCTGGAAAGAGCCCGAGCACCTGCCGATCGGGATCCAGGCCCAAGGCCCGTTTGACCGCGCCGCGATCGCCTGGGGCCGGGCGATCGAGCAGCGGATGGCCCACGAACGTGGCCGGCACGCCGCGCTCGCCGAAGAACTTCTCCTCGAAGGGAAGGATCACCGCCAGCCGCGTCACGTCGCGCGCGATCAGCCGCATCCGCTTCTCGCCCCAGGCCCAGAGCTGCGGCGCGATGTAGTACAGCACCGGCACCCCGGCGCGGTGCGCGGCCGCGGCCACCCTGAGGTGGAACCCGGGGTAGTCCACGAGCACGATGAGCCGCACGTCACCGCGGGCCAGCCGCCGCTCGATCGCCTTCAGCAGCCGGAAGTGGGCCGGCACTTTGCTGAGCACCTCGACGAGCCCGATCACCGTGAGGTCCTCGATGCGGGCCATGAGGGTGGCGCCCGCCGCCGCGAGGCCCGGCCCGCCCACGCCCTCCACCGCAAGGTCCGGCAGGAGTCCGCGCAGCGCGCTGACGAACGCCGCCGCGTGGGCGTCGCCTGAGGGCTCCCCCGCCGAGACGAACACGGTGCCGGCGCTCACGCCGGGACCGCCACTCGGCCCATGGCCTCGATCACGCGGAACGCCAGCCGCAGTGCCTCGAGTCCGTCCCGCCCGGACACCACGACCGGCTCCAGCCCGCGCGCCGCGCGCACGAAGTTCTGGAGCTCCAGCCCGAGTGGCTCCCCATCCGGCGCCTCCAGAGGCACGCGCTCGACCACCGTGGCGAGGTCCGGTACGGGGTCGTTCGCCAGCGCCGTCGCCGCGTCCGCGCGCCGGCGCAGGAACTCCCCCGTGCCCGCCGCGAGGTCAAGGGAGAGGTACCCGGTGGATTGGAAGATCCTGAGCTTGCGAAGCCGTTCCCTCGCCAGCCGGCTCGCCGTCAGGTTGGCGACCGCTCCCGACGCGAACTCGATTCGCGCCGTCGCGATGTCCACGTGCGGCGTGATCACGCCGATGCCGGACGCGCGCACGTCCACGACCGGCTCGCGCACCAGCGCCAGGATCAAGTCGAGGTCGTGTATCATGAGGTCCAGGATGACGGCGACGTCGCTGCCGCGCACGCCGAACGGGGCAATGCGATCCGACTCGATGAACCGGGGCGACGCGAGGTGCGGGGCGGCGGCGCGCACCGCGCGGTTGAAGCGCTCGACGTGGCCGGTCTGGAGCAGCACGCCGGCCGCCTCAGCCGCCGCCACGAGCTCCTCAGCCTCCACGATCGCGCCCGCGAGAGGCTTCTCCATCAGCACGTGCCGGCCCGTGGCGATCGCCGCCATGCCGACGGCGTGGTGCGCCGGCGTGGGCACGACGACCGACACCGCCTCGACGTCCTCGAGCAGAGCCTCTAAGGATGGATACGCGGTGGTGCCGAACTGCGCGGCGACCTGGGTCACGCGCTCCGGCCGGGAGTCGTGTACCCCGACGAGGCGGACGTCCGCCATGCCCGCGTAGAGCCGCGCGTGATGGAAGCCGAGACTCCCCACCCCGACGACACCCACCCTGATGGGCGAACCGCTCAAACCAGCACCCCGCGCTCGCTGCCCTCGATGAACCGGATGAACGTCTCCACTTCGGGGAACGACGCGAGGTCGGTCCGCGCGCGCGCCTGCGCCTGGCTGATGTTCAGGTCGGACCGGAAGAAGAGGCGGTAGGCCTTCTTCAACTCGTCCAGGGTCTCGCGAGTGAACCCGTTGCGCTGGAGCCCGATGGCGTTGAGGCCGTAGAGCTTGATGGGGTTGCCGTCGGCCTTGCAGTACGGCGGCACGTCCTTCGTCACCTTCGCCATGCCTCCCACGAACGCGAACGTGCCGACGCGCACGAACTGGTGTACCCCCGTCATCCCGCCGATGATGGCCCGCGAGTCGATCGTGACGTGGCCCGCCAGCCCTACCCCGTTCGAGAGGATCACGCCGTCCCCCACGTGGCAGTCGTGAGCGAGATGCGCGTACGTCATGACGAGGCACCCCTTCCCGACCGACGTCCTTCCCGACTGCGCGGTACCGCGGTTGAGGGTGGCGTACTCGCGGATGACCGTGCCGTCGCCGACCTCGACCCAGGTCTCCTCGCCCTGGTACTTCAGGTCCTGCGGGTCGCCCCCCAGGATCGAGCCGGCGCCCACCCGACAGCCGGCGCCCAGCCTCACGTTGCGCTCCAGGATCACGCGGGGGCCGATGAACGTCCCGGCGCCGACCGTGACCTTGGGCCCGACGATGGCGTACGGCCCGATCTCCACCTCCTCGCCCAACTCCGCGTCGGGGGCGACGATCGCCGTGGGATGCACCTTCACCGCGGACCCGCCGTACTCACCGGTCCACGAAGGCCGCCATCATCTCGGCCTCCGCGACCACGTTGCCGTCCACGTACGCCACGCCCTTCATCCGGCAGGTCCGGCCGCGGAACTGCAGCATCTCGAGCTCGCAGCGTAGCTGGTCGCCCGGGACCACCGGCCGCCGGAACTTCACGTGGTCGAGCGACATGAAGTACACGACCTTGTTCTTGTGGTCGTCCGGCCCGATGTATTGCATCAGCAGCATGCCGCCGACCTGCGCCATCGCCTCTATCACGAGGACGCCCGGCATCACCGGATGACCCGGGAAGTGTCCCTGGAAGAACGGCTCGTTGATCGAGACGTTCTTGATCCCGACGATCCGCTTCTTGTCCTCGATCTCGACGATGCGGTCCACGAGCAGGAATGGGTAGCGATGTGGGATGACGTTGAGGATGTCGCCGATGTCCATGACGATGCCCGAGGTGCGGGTGGCGCGCAGGCGGATCGCCCGCCCCAGCGCGACGTTGCCACGGTGGCTGGGGCGCGTCGCCACGACGTGGGCCTTGAGCCGGCCGCCGAGCAGGGCGAGATCGCCGAGCAGGTCGGCCGTCTTGTGGCGGACGAACTCGTCAGGCCACAAGAGCGCCGTCCCGACGACCGCGCGCTCGTCCAGCACGATCGCGTTGGTGAGCGAAGCCCCCGAGATGAGTCCCTTGGCGCGGAGCGCCTCCACCTCGCTCATAAAGCCGAAGGTGCGCGCCGGGGCCAGCTCCCGCGCGAACGTCTCGGCCGTGATGTCGTAGCTCCCGGTCTGACGCCCGATCAGCGGGTGCGGGAACTCTATCGTGGCGGAGAGACGCAGCGAAGGCGACGGGCCCACCAGGTACGACGATTCCCCCTCGGCGACCGAGAACGGCTCGCGCACCGTGAACTCCCGGGCCTCGCCGCCATGCTCCGCCGGCTCCGCTACCTCGAGCGCCGCCAGGAACGGGGCGAACGAGCCGTCGAGGATCGGTGGCTCGGGGCCGGTGATCTCGACCAGCAGGTCGTCGATCTCCAGCGCGGCCACCGCCGCGAGCAGGTGCTCGACCGTGTGGACTTCCGCACCGTTGCCGGCGAGGGTAGTGCGCCGCTCGACCGCGGTGACGCTCGACAGGCGGGCCGGTATGTTCGGCGCGCCGTCCAGGTCCACGCGCCGGAACGTGACTCCCTCCCCGGGCTCAGCCGCGCGGAAAGTGACGCGCGTCTCCGCACCCGTGTGCATCCCCACGCCCGAGAGGGACGCGGTTCCACGGACGGAGCGCCGCGCAGGACTACCCGGCTGTGCGACCGGCACGCTCGAGCATCTCCTCCAGTTCGTCCACGATCCCGGCCAGACGGTAGAGCGCCGCGTACGCGCGCATCGATTCCCGGTGCGGCCTCGCCGGGAAGCCCGACACCATCAGCCCGGGGGCTACGTCGCGAAGTACGCCTGACTGCGCCCCGATCCGCGCCGCCTTTCCCACCGTGAGGTGGCCCCCCAACCCCGCCTGTCCCGCGATGATGACGTCGTCCTCGACGTGGCACGAGCCCGCCAGGCCCACCTGCGCCATGATCAGGCACCGCGCCCCGATCCGGCAATTGTGGCCGACCTGCACCAGGTTGTCGATCTTGGTGCCCGGGCCGATCACCGTATCGTCCACGCTGCCGCGGTCCACCGTGGAATTGGCCCCGATCTCCACGTCGTCGCCGATGATGCAGCGCCCCACCTGGGGGATCTTGGTATGACCCGCCTTGCCCGGGATATAGCCGAACCCGTCCGCTCCCAGGCAAACGCCGGCGTGGAGGATCACCCGTGAGCCGACGACCGTACCGGGGTAGCAGACGACGTGGGGATGGATGGTGACGTCGTCGCCCACCGCGACGCCGGGACCGATCACGGCACCCGCCATAACCTCGACCCGGTCTCCCAGCCGCGCCCCGGGGCCGACGACCACGTGCGGTCCGAGGAAGACGTCGCGCCCGAGGATCACGCCCTCGCCCACGGTCGCCGTCGGGTCAACCCCGAAGCGTCGCGGCGCCTCGGGGTATAGGGCCCTCACCACCCGGAGCAGGGCGCGATGGGGGTCGTCCACCACGATCCGGGTAGCGGGCCCCGGCTGGGCGGTCTCGTGCTCACGGGTACAGAGCACCAGGCCCGCGCGGGAGGTGTGAAAGGCGGGCAGGTACCGGCCCGCGGACAGGAACGACAGGTCCTTGGGGCCGGCTCGGTCGAGCGGGGCCACCGCGGTCACCAGCACCGCACCGTCGCCGACGAGGGCGCCGCCCACCAGGGTGGCGACCTCGGCGGCCGACAGGGGGGCGGCGGTCACGCTGCGACCCCGGGCCGGAACTTCTACGGGCGGCGCGGCCGGAGAGGTGCGGCCGGTCGCGTGGCGGTGTCGGGGCGCTGCTGAGGCCGTCCCGCCGCGGAGTCCGGCCGTACTCCGAACGGAGGCGCCGGCGAGGGCTGGAGCGCCCCGCCCGGCGCCTGGCCGGCACCGGCCTGGAGCCGCTGGATCACCAGCTGGGAGATGTCCAGCGACTGGTCCGCCGTGACCAGCGCCCCGGCCTGGGCCGACGCGTCGAAGATCATCGAGTAGTTGAACTCGGCCCGGATCCCCTCGATCACGGCATTGACCCGCCGCATGATCGGCGCGGTCAACTCCTGCTCGCGAGTGCTTGCCTGCTGCTCCAGCTCCGACGCCCGCTGGCGGGTCCGCTGCTCCATCTGCCTCAGCTCACCCTCTATCCTCGCCTTCGCCGCCGGCGTCATCACCAGCGAAGTGCGGTTGTACTCCGCCACCGACGAATCGAGCTGCTGCTGCATCCGAGCCACTTCGGTGCGGAAGGTCACCATCTCCCGGGTGAACAGCGACTCCGCCGCCGCCCGGCCGGGCGTGTTGGCCAGGATGAGCTGGGAGTTGATGTAGGCGAGCCGCAACGGTTGGCCCTGTGGCGGTGCAGGGGTCCGCTCTGCCGCGGGTGCGGCGGCGAGCCCCGCGAGCAGCACCACGACGATCGCCGCCCCGGTCAAGCGAGCCATGTGTCTCTCCTCAAAGTGTTAGAAGAAGTTGCCGATCTTGAAGTGGAGTTTCCAGGCCGGACGTGGATTGCCGGCCCGGTCGGTCCGGTCGAAGCCGTAGGCGTAGTCCAGCCCCAGCGGGCCGAGGGGGGTGATCATCGCCACGCCTACCCCGGCGCCACGGAAGAGCCGCGTCGGGTTGAATCCCGCCGCGCTCGCCCAGACGTTGCCCGCGTCGTAGAAGACGGAGGCGTAGATCTGCTGGCTGAACCGCGCTCCGAACTCGGCCGTCGTCGTGAAATACGAGTGGCCGAACGCGCCGCGCGGCACGCCGGAGAGGCCCGCGCCGGGGTTGAACCCCTCGGGTGTCACCGAGAACTCGTCGTAGCCGCGGAGCTGGATCCCGTACTGCGTCCCGCCCAGCGCGTACAGCTGCCGGAAGAACGGGCCTGCGTCCCCGAAGACGAACCCGGACCTGGTAGTGAGGCCGAGCACGAACTGCACGCCGCTCCCCACCGGCCCGCCGCCCAGGTGCCCCGCGGGCGCGTACCAGCGTCCCTCGAAGTCGTACTTCTGGAACGTCGCCGACCCACCCAGCACGCCGCCCGTCAGGTTGGCCCCGACCGAGTGCATCGAGCCCCCGGTGGCGAATGGCAGGCCGATCCGGGTGTCCCGGAGGAATGACAGGCCGACCGTGGAGCGCACGCAGTTGGCGCAGCGGAAGGAGCCGGTGAGCCCGCGCGAGGCGCCCGAATACGACTCGAACTCGATCGCGTACGACGAGAACACTCTGCTGTACCGGCTGCGGGGCAGCGGGAATCCCAGCTGGACCGAAGCGCCGCGCGTCCTGATGCGGCCGAGGTCCGCGATGGTGTAGCGGATGCGGGTGTTGTGTACTCCGAAGGTGCCCGAGATGCGGCTCCCGTAGAGGGCGGGATCGGTGTAGCTCAGGTCAAAGTCGCTGATGTTCCGGCCGAACTGCCACTGGAGCTTGCCGCGCTTCCCCTGCCCGAAGAGGTTCGGCTCGTCCAGGCCGAGGAAACCGCCGACTCCGGTGCCCTGCCCCACCGACGCGCCGAAGTTCACGTTGCCGGTGTGCCGCTCCTCGACGCGGAAAACGAGGTCGATGTCGCCCTGATCGTTGGCGGGCCGCGTGTCCGGGAACGGCAAGGGCTGCGCGAAGAAGCCGAGGTTGGAGATGTTCTGGTACGACCGCAGCACGCGGTCCTGCGCGAACACGTCTCCGGGAAGGATGGCGATGGCCTCGCGGATCACCCGCTCGTAGGTGACGTCGTTGCCGAGGATGTCCACCCGGTTGATGATCGCGGGCCGCCCCTCCTGGATCTGCCAGGTCAGGTTGACCTGGGGAGTCGCGGCCGAATCCGCCGGCTCGACGCGCTCCACTCGCGGCCGCACGTCGGCGTAGATGTAGCCGGCGTTGGCGTACTGGGTGCGCAATTTCTGGGTGGCATCTTCCCAGGCCGTCTGGTCGAAGGCGTGCACCGTCGAATCCGGGCAATGGCGGAGCATGCAGCCCAGCCCGCCG
Source organism: Gemmatimonadales bacterium (assembly GCA_030697825.1). Taxonomy (NCBI): domain Bacteria; kingdom Pseudomonadati; phylum Gemmatimonadota; class Gemmatimonadia; order Gemmatimonadales; species Gemmatimonadales bacterium. The sequence continues at coordinate 92,101 of JAUYOW010000049.1, forward strand.
CCCGGGCGCGGGTCGAAGGGATTGAGCGTGATAACCTGGTCGGTGGAGAAGAACCGGTTGCCGTCCACCGTGACGCGTCCCACCCGGTACGACCGCCCCTCGTCCACCGTGACGACCAGGGTGGCCTTGCCGTTGTCGTGGTCCACGAGCAGCGTGTCGCGCAGCACGCGGAAATCGATGTAGCCGCGCTCGCCGTAGAACTCCGGGAGGCGCCGCTCGAGGTCCTCCCGCAGCTGGTCCTCAGCGTACTCCCCGCGCCGGAACCACCAGAAACCCTCCGGCCGGGTCTTCATGGGCGCCACCACCTCGGCGGCCGTGAAGTCGTGGTTGCCTTCGATTCGGATGGCGGCGATCGCGACGCGCCGGCCCTCGGTGATGTCGAAGACGAGGCGAACGTGATCGCTGTCCTGCGGCACGATCGTCGGGCGGACCTCCGCCAGGTAGTAGCCCTCGGTCTCGTAGAGCGAGTCGATCCGGAACCTGGCCCGCTCCACCAGCACCGGGTCGAGCGGGCGATTGTTGGGGACCTCGATCCGTTCCCGCACCGCCCGCTCCGAGAGCTTCTCCACGCCGCGCACCGCGGTGCGCACCAGCAGCGGCCGCTCGTGCACGCTGATGACCACGATCTCCTCGCCGGCCGCTCCGGTGTAGCGGTGGAACTGCACGTCGTCGAACTGGGCCAGCGCGAATACCGCGCGCAGGGCGCGCTGGATGTCGCGATAGCCGATGGGGGTACGGACCGGGATCCCGGCGACGTTGAGGATGGTCTCGGCGGTGGTGCGCCGGTTCCCGACGACCTCCAGCGAGTCCACGATGGCGGCCGTCGAGTCCGGCCCTTGGGCCGCCAGCGGCGACGGCCCCGCCACCGCGCCCCAGAGCGCGACCGCCAGGGCGGCCGCGACGATCGTACCTCGCGTCACGGGCGGCCGGCTACGCTTTGGTGCTGGTGAGCGCCCGGAACTGCAGCCGCTCCCCGTCCGGCGCCGTGTCGACTTCGATCTCGTCACCGCGACTGAACTCGCTGAGCAGGATCTTCTCCGAAAGCGGATCCTCGATGTAGCGCTGGATGGCGCGCTTCAGCTGCCGCGCGCCGTAGTGCTCGTCGTAGCCGTGCTTCACGAGGAAGTCCGTCGCCGACTCGGTCAGCCGGATCGTCAGCTCCTCGTCCGAGAGCCGCAGCGTCAGCTCCTTGAGCACGATCCCCACGATCTGCGCGATGTGCAGGCGCGACAGCGGGTGGAAGACGATCACGTCATCCAGCCGGTTCAGGAACTCGGGGTTGAAGGTCTTGTTGATCTCGTCCTTGACCTTCTCGGCGATCTTGCTGAAAGCGCTCTCGGTCGTCGACTGCACGAAGCCGAGCGTGCCGCCCTTGGTGATGTCCCGCGCCCCGACGTTCGACGTCATGATGACGACCGTGTTCTTGAAGTCGATCACCCGGCCGTAGTTGTCGGTGAGCCGCCCCTCGTCCAGCACCTGGAGAAGGATGTTGAACACGTCCGGGTGCGCCTTCTCGATCTCGTCCAGCAGCACGACCGAGTACGGCTTGCGGCGAACGGCCTTGGTCAGCGCGCCCGAGTCCTCGTAGCCGACGTACCCGGGGGGCGCTCCGATGAGGCGGGAGACGCTGAACTTCTCCATGTACTCCGACATGTCCACCCGGATCAGCGCCTGCACGTCGGCGAAAAGGAATCTGGCCAGCGCGCGCGCCAACTCGGTCTTCCCGACGCCCGTGGGCCCCGAGAAGATGAAAGAGCCGATGGGACGCCGCGGGTCCTTGAGCCCCGCCCGCGAGCGGCGGATGGCCCGCGAGATGGCCGTGATCGCCTCGTCCTGGCCGACCACCGACTCGTGCATCTCCTCTTCCATGCGCAGCAGCCGCGATGACTCCGCCTCCCGCAGGCGGGTGACCGGGATCCCGGTCCACCGCGACACGATGAACGCGACGTCCTCCTCGCCCACCACCGGCCGGCGCGTCTGCCGCTCGCGCTCCCAGGCCTCCTGCCGCGACACGATCTCGGCCTGGGCCTCGCGCTCCTGGTCGCGCAGCGCCGCGGCGCGCTCGAAGTTCTGGTCGCGGACCGCCGCCTCCTTCTCCCGGTTGATCCCCTCGAGCTTGCCCTTGAGCTCGGCCACTTCGGGCGGCGGCACCTGCGCGCCGATCCGCGCCCGCGCCCCTGCCTCGTCGATCACGTCGATCGCCTTGTCCGGCAGGAAGCGGTCGGTGATGTAGCGCTCCGACAGCTTGGCCGCAGCGTCGAGCGACTCGTCGGGGATCACGATCCGGTGATGGTCCTCGTACCGCTTGCGGAGCCCCCTCAGGATCGCGTAGGTCTCCTCGAGGGTAGGCGGTTCGACGATCACCGTCTGGAAGCGCCGCTCCAGCGCTCCGTCCTTCTCGATGTACTTGCGGTACTCGTTGAGCGTCGAGGCGCCCACGCACTGGAGCTCGCCGCGAGCCAGCGCCGGCTTCAGCATGTTCGAAGCGTCGATCGCCCCTTCGGCCGCGCCCGCGCCCACCAGCGTGTGCAGCTCGTCGATGAACAGCACGATGTTGCGGTTCTGGGCGACCTCGTTCATCACCGCCTTGAGCCGCTCCTCGAACTGGCCGCGGTACTTGGTGCCGGCGATGACGGCCGCCATGTCGAGCGCCAGGACGCGGTGGTCCTTCAGCGCGTCGGGGCAGTTGCCCGAGGCGATCAGCTGCGCGAGCCCCTCGACGATGGCCGTCTTGCCCACGCCAGGCTCGCCGATCAACACCGGGTTGTTCTTCTTCCGGCGAGACAACACCTCCATGACCCGCTCGATCTCCTTCTGGCGACCGATGGTCGGGTCGAGCTGGCCCTCGCCCGCCAGCTGCGTCAGGTCGCGGCAGAAGTGGTCCAGCGCAGGCGTCTTGCTCTTCTTCTCGCTCTTCTGGGGGACCGGCGCCGCGGGCGCCCCCGAGGGCTGCGGCATCTCACTGCCCAGGAGGCGCAGCGTCTCGGCGCGCGCCTGCTCCAGGTTCACGCCGACATCGGTCAGCACCTGCGCCGCGATCCCTTTCTCCTCGCGCAGCAGGCCGAGGAGCAGGTGCTCGGTGCCTACGTACGAGTGGTTGAGCTCGCGCGCCTCGGACATCGCCAGCTCCAGCACCTTCTTGGCCCTGGACGTGTACGGCAGGTCGGGGCCGGCCGCCGCGGCCGCTTTCCCCTTCTTGACCGAATCCTCGATCTTCTGCTGGGTCTCCTCGAGGTCCACGTTGAGGTTGGAGAGCACGGCCGCCGCCACGCCCTCACCCTCGCGGATCAGCCCGAGCAGGATGTGCTCAGTGCCCACGTACTCATGGTGCAGGCGGGCCGCCTCTTCGCGGGCCATCTGCAGGACCTTGCGGACGCGATCGGTGAAGTTGTAGCCGTTCATTCCCCTGGACCTCGTCTCGTTCTGCAGGACCGGCGCTCAGGCCGGTGCGGCCGCCTCGTCATCCAGCAGCCTGCGTACATACCCCGCGCGCGCCGCGCGCAGTTCGGGATCGTTCGCCGCGCCTACCTCGAGGGCGGCAAGGTGGGCGGGCTGCGTGTAGATCAGCAGCTTGTTCAACGTGTATACACTCAGCCCCGGGATCAGTTTCAGCCCGACCCCCAACCGCACACCCGACAACAGGTTCATCGCTTCGTCGAACGAGAGGCTGCGCGCGTAGCGCAGCAGCCCGTACGCCCGCCAAACCTTGTCCTCGATGATCGTCGGCGCGTCGCGGAGGAGCACCTGCCGCGCCTGCTCCTCGTACGCGACGACCTGCCGGACGATCTTGCCGAGGTGATCGAGCAACTCCTCCTCGGACTTCCCGAGGGTGGTCTGGTTCGACAACTGGAAGAAGTTGCCGACCACTTCGCTCCCCTCGCCGTACAGCCCGCGGAACGTCAGCCCCACCTGCGTCAGCCCTTGCAGGACCTTGGAGATCTCCTTGGTGAGCACGAGCCCGGGGAGGTGGATCAGGACCGACGCCCGGAGCCCCGTGCCGGCGTTCGTCGGGCACGCCGTAAGATAGCCAAACTCATGGTGGAAGGCGAAGGGAAGCCGCGCGCCGAGATCGGCGTCGAGCCGCTCCAGCGCCGCGTAGGCCTGGGTCAGCGCGAACCCCGACTGCATGGACTGGAGCCGGAGGTGGTCCTCCTCGTTCACCATCACGCCGACCGAGCCGGCCAGGTACACCGCCGCGCCGCTCGCGCCGCCCGAGCGGCCCTCCACGGCGCCGGCGAGCTCCTTGCTGATGAGGTGCCGCTCGTGCAGGAGCTGGCGGTCGTTGGGCTCGAGCTGGTCGAGGAGGAACCGCGCGCCGCCCTTTCCTATCGGGCTCTCCTGCCAGGCGGAGTCCAGTTCGTCCAGCACCCGCCGACGCTCCCCGTCGCCCGCGCGCACGGTGAACGGCACTCGGGCGAGGTTGCGGGCCAGCCGGATGCGCGTGGACAGCACCACGTGCGCGAGCGGACCGCTGGCATCCAGCCAGCCGAGGCCTCCGTCGGGGATGAGGGTGAGGTCGATCACTCCTTCACCCGGATCTGGTCCCGGAGCTGCGCCGCCAGCTCGAAGTTCTCGGAATCGACCGCGCGCCGCAGCTGGTCGCGGAGACCTAGCAGCTCGCTCTCGGCCGGCGCGGCGGCCGGGGCCGCGCCCGGCGCGCGGTACGCCTCGCCCACGTGTCTGGTGCTGCCGTGCAGTCGCCGCAGCAGGTCGCGCAGGTGCGGCTCGAAGCTCTCGTAGCAACGCGCGCACCCCAACCGCCCGGTCTGCCGGAAGTCCGCCAGAGTGGCGCCGCAGTACCGGCACGGGACTCCGGCGGCCGGCTCGCCCTGTTCCGGCGTCGCGGGCTTGCCGAGCGAGGCGAGGAAGTCACCGAGCGGGAACTTGGCCACCGCGGCCTCCGTCTCCACGCCCTTCTCGGCGGCGCACCCCTCGCAGAGGTGCATCGTCGTCACGGAGTTGTTGACGATCTGGGTGAGGTGGATGACCGCCTCCCGTTCCTTGCAGTTCTCGCACAGCATCACGGCAGCGCCTCCACTTCACGGACCGGCGAGAGCCGCCCGTCGTCCAGTACGAGCATCCGGTCCGCGCGCAGCGCCAGCTGCCGGTTGTGGGTCACGATGATGACCGCGGTCTCGAGCTCGCGAGCCAGCCTGAAGAACAGATCGGCGACCATCGCGCTATTGCTGTGATCGAGGTTACCGGTCGGCTCATCCGCCAGCAGGAGGCCGGGGTCCCGCACCAGGGCCCGCGCCACCGCGCAGCGCTGCTGCTCCCCGCCCGAGAGCGCCGCCGGCCGATGTGTCATCCGGCCAGCCAGCCCGACCTCAGCCAGGAGCTGCTCCGCGCGCGAACGCGCCTCCCCGTCACCCCACCCACCGATGCGCAACGGCATCATCACGTTCTCCAGCGCGCTGAACTCCCTCAGCAGATGATGGAACTGAAACACGAACCCGATCCGCCGGTTCCGGAGCTCGGCGAGCGCGAGCGTGTCCAGCGTCTCGTACCCCACGCCGTCCAGGGCGACGGTACCGCCGGTCGCGCGGTCGAGCGCGCCGATGAGGTGGAGCAAGGTGCTCTTCCCCGATCCGCTCGCTCCCACGACCGCCACGACCTCGCCGCGACCGAGGGTGAGGTCCAGGTCCCTCAGTACGTCGAGCCAGCCCGCGTCACCCGACGGAAAACGCTTCCGGAGCCCCCGGACCTCCAGCAGCGGCGTCATTCGTGCCTTATCGCGTCCACCGGTTCGAGCCGCGCGGCCTGCGCCGACGGGTACAGCGTGGCCACCATGGCGATGACCAGACTGGCCGCCACGATCGCGGCGACGTCCGTCACTGCCAACTCCACCGGCAGGTGGTCAATGAAATAGACCGAAGCGTCGAGCCGGATCAGACGCCAGCGGTCCAGCACCGCTCCGAGCAGCAGGCCACCGCCCAGTCCGATGGCCGTGCCGACCACACCGACCACCACTCCCTGCGCGACGAAGATCCGCCGGACCTGCGCCGCGGTCATGCCCATGGCGCGCAGGATCCCGATCTCCTTGGTGCGATCGCTCACCGCCATCGTGAGCGTGCTCACGATGTTGAACGCCGCCACCAGCACGATGAGCAGCAGGATCACGCTCATCGCCAGCTTCTCCAGCTGGAGCGCCGAGAAGAGCTGGGAGTTCTGCGCCTTCCAGTCCAGGGCGCGGTACGGGAAGCCGAGCCGGTCCTCGATGGCGCGGGCAGTCCGGTCCGACCGCCAGGCGTCCGCGACCCGCACCTCGACGCCGCTCACCGCCGAATCGAGCCCGGCGAACCGCTGGGCGACCGCGCGCGGCATCACCACATAGGTGTTGTCGTACTCGTACATCCCGGTGTCGAACAGCCCCGTCACCTCGAAACGGAAGTATCGCGGCACGAACGCGCCCAGGGCCGAGTTGAACGACGACCCGGCCGGGGATACCAAGGTCACTACCGTGCCGGGGTAAGCGCTGAATCGGTCCGCCAGGCGCCGCCCCAGCACCACGCCACCGTCCACGTCCGCCGCGTGGGTGGCGAAGCGAAGGTCTCCCGCGGTGAAGCTGCGCGCCAGCCCCGTCACCGCTGCCCCTCCGGTGTCGGTCTCGACCCCGATCACGGCCACGCCTTCGGCATAGTCGTGGCCCGAGGACATAAGCCCCTGCGAGAGCACGAATGGGGCCGCCGCCACCACGCCGGGCGTGGTGCGCACCGAATCGAGGACCCACCTCCAGTCGTCGAGCCGCAGCCCTTCGCCGTAGGTAAGCACCCGCAGGTGCGGATTGGCGACCAGGATCTTCTCGCGCAGGTCCTTCTGAAGGCCGCTCATGATCCCCGTCACCACTATCAGCGCCATCACGCCCAGGGCCACGCCCGCGGTCGCGATGAAGGTGATGAGCGAGACGAAACGAGACGCCCGCCGGCTGCGCAGGTAGCGCGAGGCGATCCACCACTCGACCCGCTTCATTCGGGGCGCAGCGCCGGGAAGAGGATCACGTCACGGATGCTGCGCTCTCCCGTCACCAGCATCGTGAACCGGTCGATGCCAAGACCCAGGCCGCCGGTGGGCGGCATCCCGTACTCGAGGGCGCGCAGGTAGTCCTCATCCACCTGCTGCGCCTCCTCGTCGCCGGCGGCGCGCCGCGCACCCTGCGCCTCGAGCCGGGCGCGCTGGTCGTCGGGATCGTTCAGTTCCGAGAAGGCGTTGGCCAGCTCGTAACCGCCCACGAACAGCTCGAAGCGCTCGGCGAGCGCAGCGTCACCGCGCTTGGGCTTGGCCAGCGGCGAGACCTCGATCGGGTAATCCAGAACGAAGGTCGGCTGGTCCAGGTGCGGTTCCACGGTTAGCCCGAAGAGTTGGTCTATCAGCCGGGGGCGGCCCAGCCGCACGTCCGGCTCGAGCCCGCGCTCCCTCAAGGCCGCGGCGAGCTCGGCATCGTCCGCGCGCCGCAGGTCCACGCCGCTGTTCTCCTTCAGCAGCTCGACGAACCCGACCCGGCGCCAGTCCCCGGAGAGGTCGATGGCGTGGCCGCGTGCGTGCAGCGTCGAGCCGCCGGTGACCCCGCGTACCACCGCCCGCACCATCTGCTCGGTCAGGTCCATGATGTCGGTGTAGTCGGCATACGCCTGGTAACACTCGAGCATCGTGAACTCGGGGTTGTGCAGCCGGTCCATCCCCTCGTTCCGGAAGTCGCGCCCGATCTCGTAGACCCGCTCGATGCCGCCCACGATGAGCCGCTTGAGGTACAGCTCGTCGGCGATCCGGAGATAGAAGTCCGAGTCCAGCGCGTGGTACTTCGTGACGAACGGCCGAGCCGAAGCGCCACCGTAAAGCGGTTGCAGGATGGGCGTTTCCACCTCGAGGAATCCGCGGTCGTCCAGGAACTGCCGCACCGCGCGGGTGATCGCCGCGCGCCGCTCGAACACGGCGCGCCGCTCCGGGTGCACGGCGAGGTCGGCGTAGCGCTGCCGGTAGCGCACCTCGGGATCCGCCAGCTCGGAGTAGTGCTCGACCGACCCGTCCTCCTGCTCCGCGCTCTTGCCCAGCGGCAGCGGCCTGAGCGCCTTCGCCAGCAGCTCGAAACGGTCCACCCTGACCGTCACTTCGCCGGTGCGGGTGCGGAACAGAGGGCCCGACACGCCCAGGTGATCGCCGAGGTCCAGCAACCCGACCTGCTCGTACGCGCCACCGCCCAGCTGATCCTGCTTGAAGTAGAGTTGGAGCCGGCCCGAAGCGTCGGCGAGGTGCGCGAAGGTGGACTTCCCGTGCGACCGCAGCGCGACCACCCGGCCGGCTACCGCGACCTCCGGCCCCGCTGCGCCGTCGGTGAAGGCGGCGAGTGCGTGGGCCGCGGTGTGCGAGCGCACGTAACGGTAAGCGAACGGCGCCACGCCGCGGCTCTTCAGCGCCTCGAGCTTGTCGCGCCGCGCCAGCTCCACCGGCGGACGGCCCGCCGCGTCGCCGCTCATCGTCTCCCCCCGCCGAACTTCTGGAGGAACGCCTCGATGAACGGGTCCAGGTCTCCGTCCATCACCCGCTGCACGTCGCCCACCTTCAGCTCCGTCCGGTGGTCGTTGACCATCGTGTACGGCTGGAAGACGTACGAGCGGATCTGGTTCCCCCACGAGTTGTCCGTCTTCGTCGCCTCCAGCGCCTGCCGCTTCTTCTCGCGCTCGTCGAGCGCGCGCTGGTAGAGCGCCGCCTTCAGCACCTTCATCGCCACGGCCTTGTTTTTGTGCTGCGACCGCTCCTGCTGGCACGAGACGACGATGCCAGAGGGGTGGTGCGTCAGCCGGACCGCCGAGGAAGTCTTGTTGACGTGCTGCCCGCCGGCGCCGGAGGCGCGGAAGACGTCCATCCTGATGTCCTCCTCGCGGAGGTCGATCTCGATCGTGTCGTCCACCAGCGGATAGACGAAGACCGATGCGAACGAAGTGTGCCGGCGTGCCTGCGAATCGAAGGGCGAGATGCGCACCAGACGGTGCACGCCCTTCTCCGCCTTGAGGAAACCGCAGGCGTACTGGCCCTTGATCTCCAGGGTGACCGACTTGATCCCCGCCTCCTCGCCCGGCACCAGGTCCAGCACGCCGACCATGTAGCCACGGCGTTCGGCCCAGCGGCGATACATGCGCATCAGCATCTCGGCCCAGTCCTGCGACTCGGTGCCTCCGGCGCCGGGATGGATCGTGAGCAACGCGTCGAGCGCGTCCTCGGGGCCCTGGAGCATCGTCTGGAGGGAGAGCCGCTCTACCGCGGCATCCAGGTCGGCCACTTCTTTCTCCAACTCCTGCTCGATCTCCGGGTCCGACTCGTGCTCCAGGAGGTCCGACAGCTCGGCGGCATGATCGACGCGACGCCGCAACTCCGCATAGGGCTGCGTCCAGCGCCTCAGCGACTTCCCTTCTTCTACGGTCTTTTGGGCGGCGTCGGGCTTGTCCCAGAAACCAGGGACGGCCATGGCGGCATCCAGGGCCGTGAGGCGGGCTACCTTTGAATCGACGTCAAAGATAGCCTCGGAGTTCGGCGAGGCGGCGATCCAGGTTCTTCAAGGCGTCACGGACTTCGGTGGCGATCATGGCCAGCTCGTCAAAGGTCCAAGATTCGGCAAGATAAGAAGTTACGCCGCTCAGCGCCAGTAGTGCTTCGGCTCCTCGCCGGCCAGGATCCGTCGGAGCGGCGCCCGCAGCCGCTCGAGCAGGAGCGCGCAGACCGGGAGCGAGCCGAGGGCGAATGGCCATCCCGCGAGGAGCCCGATGACCACGGGGAACAGCAAGGTCGCGGCCGCACTACCCGCCGCGACAAAGCCCGACGTGACGTAGCCTATCCCCCACAGCACGGCCCACACCGGCACGGCGATCGGAGTCACGACGGTGAGCGCGCCCGCGGCCACCGCCAGGCCCAGCTCGTCCCGCGCCGAGGGCCAGAACGGCCACTGGTGCCCGGCGACGACAGCAGTGGCGACCATCGACTGTGCGTACGGATTGGCGCTCGACCCGATCAAGCTCATCGCTACCGCGCCCTTGAGCACGTCGGCGACAATGAGTGCCGCGCGGACCCAAGGCGGAGAAACGCCCGCCTCGCGCGCGGGTGGCAGGAGGCGGGCGATGGGGAGCGATCCTACGAGGTAGGACGCCAGCGCCGGCCCGACGATGCGGATCAAAAGGTCCTCTGCCCTCCGGCCAGGATCTCGTTCAGCGCGTCGGTGAAATGCGGCGTGGACTTGGCGACCTCCGCGCCGACCTGCATCGCGTACTCCTCGTAGCTCTTCTTGATCTCCTCGGCGAAGATGTCCTTCAGGGTCCCGTCCTTCAGGCCCTGAGCGCGCTTCGCGGGATGATAGGAGATCATGTCCGAGATCAGCGCGCGTGCCAGACGCCGAGCCTTGACCTGCGGATCCTGCACCAGGAACGGGTTGATGACCCTGCTGGGGCCGCCCGGCATGGTGGAGAGCGGCGGCACCGGGGCTGCGGGCGCGGACGCGGGCACCGCGGGCGCAGACGGCGGTCCCACCGGGCGCGGCGCAGGAGGAGCGGGTGCCGGTGCCGGAGGCGCAGCCGGCGCCGCTATCGGAGGCGGCGCTACCGCCGCGCGCGGGACGCTCACGGCCGGCAGGTCGCGAATCGTCGGCGGCTGGGCCGGCGCCACCGCGACCAGAGGGGCCATGACCGGTCGCGGTGCGACCGGCGGGGCCATGACCGGTCGCGGTGCGGCCGGCGGGGCCATGAACGGAGGCGCCGGTGCGACCAGTGGCGACTGGGGACTCGAAGGCCGGAGCGGCGGCGCGGCCACCGGAGCCATCGAGGGCGGAGGCGGCGCGGGCGGAGCGGCCACTACGGGAGGCGGAGCCGGCGATACCGGCAGGGCGGCCGAAGCGGCTGGGGCCGCGGCCATGGCGACCGCCGAAGCCCCGTTCGCGTTCACCGGAAAGACCGTTCGGCACACCGAACAGCGGGCGCGCACCCCGCCCGCCGGCACCTTGGCCGGATCGACGCGGAAGACGGTCTGACACGCAGGACAGGTCGCGTTCATCGATCAGCTTTCCTTGCCAAGCTCGGGGTCCTGGCGCCGATCGACGACAAACACCGAACCCGGAAGCGTCTTAGCATAACTCTTCATTTCGGTCGCCAGCCCGCTCACCTGCGCCGGGTGCGTGAAACGCCGGCGCTCGTTCGTGACGATCCCGATGGACAGCGTCATATACGGGACCTTGTGCAGCTGGCCGCGACGGTCCTTCCCGAAGAAGTACCCCGCCCGTCGGTCCTGCTCCGAGTACTGCAGCGGGATCAGCAGGTCGAACACCGTGATTATCTCGCTGCAGCATGGGTCGGTCATCTCGAGGGACAATATGACGATGAAGTCGTCGCCGCCGATGTGTCCCACGAATCCCTCCTGCCCGCACAGCCCCTTCACGACGTCGTGAAGGATGCGCGACAGCAGCAGGATGACGCGGTCCCCGTCGTTGTACGAGTACCGATCGTTGTACTCCTTGAAGTGGTCCAGGTCCGCGTAGCACACCGCGAACTCCCGGCCGCTGTCCATGCGCCGCTTGATGTCGCGCTCGATCTCGTTGGTGCCGGGGAGGCGCGTGGACGGATGCACGCTCACGTTGCGCTCGGTGCGCGTGAGCAGGACGTCCAGCCGCGCGCGCTGTTCCTCCGGATCGAAGAGCGGCGTGAGGACTTCGTCCGCGCCCGCGCGGAAGGCCTCGTGCACCCGCGGCTCCACGTGCGCGTCCTCCAGGAACGCGACGGGGACGATCGCCGTGTAGGCGTCGGCCTTGAGGCGGCGACAGAGCCCGAGGCCCGGCGCCACGTCCCCGTTCCCGTCCACCAGCACCATGGCAGGGAGCGCGCGTAGCGTCATGGCCTCGATCTGGGCCGCGTCGCCGACCGCCAGCGAGGGGAATCCCTTCCCCGTTAGCCAGCCCGCCACCAGTGGCGGCATCGGGCGACCGGCGGACGAAAAGAAGATTACCGTGGGCCTGGTTCGCACCGAACTCCTCTCGCAAAGTGCGAGAAGATAGCAACTTAGCCCGCTTCGCAGGAGGTGTCAAATGAAAAAGGCGACCACCGCGAGCACGCCGTACAGCCCCAGGAGCTGCACCCCCTCGAACCAATTCGACTTCCCGTCGAGCGCGACGAACGCAACGGCGATGCTGGTCAGGCCGAGCGCTGCCACCTCGAAACTGGTGAAGGCGAAGTCCATCCGGCGGCCCATCAGGTGACCGGCGCCCACCAGGAGCGGCGCTACGAACAGCGCCACCTGCGTGGATGAACCGGTCGCGATCTGGAACGCCAGCTCCATCTGGCCCTTCCGAGCGACGACCACCGCCGTAGCGTGCTCGGCGGCGTTGCCGATGATCGGGATGACGACGAGACCCAGGAACACCTCGGAGAGACCGATCGAGTGGCTCGCCTGCTCCGTGACACCGACCAGGATCTCGCTGAGCCAGGCCACGAAAGCGGTCGCCGCCGCCAGGATGACGACGGCCTGGCCCGGTCCCCAATGGTGCTCGCCTCCGCCCGCGTCGGGCGTGAGGAGCGTTCGGTGCGTGCGCAGCGTGAAGAGCAGGCTCAGCAGGTACGTCGCGACGAGGAAGATCGCCACCCCGTCCGAGATGTGGAGGATCACGTCGGGCTCCGGCGCGGGGTGCGCGATCGCGTAGAGCGCCGGAGCCGCGAACGCCGCTACCGCGAGCACCATCATCCCGAGCGAGGCCGCCGCCGCGGTCGCGCTGAATCGGATCTCCGGCACCCGCCACGAAGCCGCCACGATCGACAGGCCGAGGATGACGAGCAGGTTGCCGAGGATCGAGCCGATCAGGGAGGCCTTGACGAGCGCGATGAGTCCGGCGCGGAGCGCGAAGACAGTGATGATGAGCTCCGCCGCGTTGCCGAACGTCGCGTTGAGGAGGCCGCCGACCGCCGGCCCGGTACGATGCGCCAGCGCCTCCGTCGCCTCACCCATCAGCCCCGCCAGGGGCACGATGCCCAGAGCGCAAGCCGCGAATACCAGCGCGGGCGGCGCCCCGCCGAAGGAGAGCGCGACGGCCGCCGGTACGGCGGCGAGCAGCACCCACGTCACCGGACCCAGTCCTAGAATCCGGCGTGCCATGACAGCGTCACCCTCCCAACGTTCGAGTCGATACCTAGGCGCGGCACGGCGCCCGGCGCGCCGCCTCGACGCAGCCGCTGCGTGATGAGCGCGTCCACCGCGCTCCCGATGTGGTTGAGCACCACCACCCCCAGGTAGTTGGTCGCCGAGCGAAACGCTTCGTCGCTCGCGACGATCTGCGCGCCGAAAACGTCCTGCTCTAGCCTCGCGTCCCTCCAGCTCCAGCGGAACGCGCCCGACACCGCCCGGCTCGCATAGAACGCTATCGCCGCGCTATAGGCTGGCGAGGCCGGGTCCGGCAGCGAATCCGGGTCCTCGAGAAAGGTGCGGCGCGCCAGGAGCCAGACCGAGCCGTTGAATGTCGTCGTGTCCGGCTCGGGAACGAACCCAGCTCCGGGGTCCGAATCGTAGTCGCCGCTCGCCACGAAGTGACCCATCGACTCGTAGTACTCGAACGGCCCGTCCTGGCGGACGCTCGAGAACGGCCGCCGGGCGACGGCGTACGCTAGCTCCTGGAAGGCCGAGCGCTCGCGCCGGCCCTGCTGGGCGAGAGACAGGGCGCGCGCGACCAGCCAGACCTCCGTGGCCAGGTACGCCAGACCGCGTTCCTGCCCACCGAGCAGTTGTCCCGAGCCCGGCAACACCAATGACGCCAGGGGCCGAATCCACGGGCGCCGGTACAGCGGGAGCGCGGCGTCGTCCGGGCCCAGGAGCGCGCCAGCCACCGAGTCTCCGGATAGCGCCGGCCGCGGCTCTACCGCCGGCGGCGCGATCTGCTGCGAAAGCGCGGGACCGGCGACGAGCAGCAGACCGAGCGCCTGCGACGCGCGGTTGCGACACCGCGCCCACCGTCCGTCCGTCCGTCCGTCTTCCGTCACGCTAGAACATCGCCCGCAACGAAAGGTGTATCGGCTCCTTCTCGCCGAGATCGTCGTTGGCGAAGAAGACCTTCGCGATGTCGAACGCCACGCTGCCGAAAGTGACACCGATCCCGATGCTCGGGCCCCTGGCCTCGGAGTCGAGGAAAGCGTACCCGCCCCGGATGCGCACCACGTCACGCACGCCCCATTCGACGCCGACCAACGTCACTGGAGAGAGGGTGCCCTGCCCCACCGTGCCCTGCAGGTCGGCGAGGACGCGGACATCGAGCCCCTCGACGCCGGTAGGCGGCCGTCGCAATCCGTAGCTCACCCCCACCTGGAGGCGGGCGGGGAGCGGGTCGGCCTGCGCCTGGTTGTTCACCTGGAGCTTGAAGCCCACGTTGCGCACCGCCGCGCCGATCACCAGGGGGAAGGCGGGAAAGACGTAGCGCAGGCCCACGTCCACGGCGTGCGTCGTCCCGGTGGCGGTGGGCACGTTCGCGCAGTCTCCCGAGCAGTCCACCCTGAACTGGATCAGCTTGTATGCGATGCCGGCGGCGAGTCCGCCGACGACGTCGGTGGCGTAGCCGGCGAGCAGCTCAACGTTGCGGGAGGTCACCGTGCCGACCGGGTCGCTCCCACCGGGGAGCGTGACCTGGTCGTCGCCGTAGTCGACGACGTATGCGGCGAGTGCGAAGGTCCCGAAGCTGGACGAGGGAACGGCGATGACGATTGCGTCGGTGGCGCCGAAGAACTGGGTGGTGTGGTGGATCGCGAACTCGGAGCGGGCTAGGGCGGCGAGGCCGGCCGGGTTCCAGAACAGCGCCTCGCTGGTGCCGCCGTCGGCCGCGGTGGCCTGACCCAGGGCGGTGGCCCGCGCTCCCACGGGCAGGAGCAAGAACGCGCCGCCCGCCGCCGTAGGCGCCCTCTGCGCGGCGGCTGGGACGGCGGTGAGGAGCAGCGCGGTGAGGCTGAGCCTACAGCGGCTTGGCCTCATCGATGAGCATGATAGGAATGCCGTCGTCCACCGCGTAGCGGAGGCGGCAGGCATTGCAGACCAGCTCTTCCTGGGGCGACGTGCGGTACTCGAGATCGCCCTTGCACTTGGGACAGACGAGGATCTCGAGCAGGTCCTTCGGCAAGGTCATGGATGAGACTCCGACGGAAGTGGGAGACCAAGGCGCGCCAGCGTCGACGGGTTCTTGCGCCACTTAGGCCAGACCGTGACCCAGAGGTCCAGATGGACCTTCCGGTCGATGAACGCCGCGATCCGGATCCGCGCCGCGGTGCCGATGGCCTTGATGGTGCGACCGCCCTTGCCGAGGACGATCGGCTTCTGGCTTTCGCGCTCGACGGCCAGGGTGGCCCGAATATACACCGGCGTTTCCGCTTCGCGGAACTCTTCTATCTCGACCGCCAGGGCGTAGGGCAGCTCCTGCTCCAGCTCGGCGAAGGCGGCCTCGCGGATGAACTCGGCGGCGAAGAAGCGCAGCGGCTGGGTGCCGACGTCCTCGGAGTCATACAGGAACGGGCCCTCAGGAAGCCGCGCCCGGACTGTGGCGAGGAGTGCTTCGATCCCGTCGCGGGCCGGAGCGGATGTGACGAGCGCATCGGGCGGGACGGCGGGACGGCGGGACGGCGGAACGAGGTCGGCCTTGGTGTACACTGTAATCACCTTCGAACCATCGACCCTCGACCCTCTGACCAATTGGTCGAAGGCCGGTGCGGGGAACTCGGTGAGCGGGTGCAGGTGCAGCACGAGGTCCGCGTCGGCGATCGCGTCGAGCGCGGCGCGGAGCATGCCCTTCTGGAGTGGGTAGGCCGGATCGAGGAGGCCGGCGGGATCTACGAAGATGATCTGGGTTGTCTGGTCGCAGAGGATGCCGCGGACCGGCTCGCGCGTGGTCTGCGGCTTGGGGGAGATGATGGCCAGCGGTTCGCCGACCAGGGCGTTGAGCAGGGTGGACTTTCCGACGTTGGGGGCGCCGGCGAGGGCGACGAAGCCGCAGCGGGTCATGTCGGGCAAGATAGCGGGGACGGGGGCACGGAGGCACGGGGGCACGGGAAACGCCTATTGCGTGCCTCTGTGCCTCCGTGCCTCTGTGCCCCTTTTTCGTCTACAACTTTCGCACTCTCCGTTGAAGCCCAAACGTCATTCTGCTGGCACGCTGCCGAAGCGCATTCAGAGCTTCTGCTTGCTCGGCATTCAGATAGCCGAGATCCCCGGCGATGGCGAGGAGCGTGTCAACCTCGGCCAAGGAGCCGAGCGCGATGCTCAGGGCGTGGGCCAGCTCGCGTCGACCGTATCGGGCGTAACCCTCTGCGATATTCGCGGCACTCGATACTGCGGCCCGTCGGAGCTGAGAGGTCAGTCCGAAACGCTCGTCCGAAGGAAAGTGTTGGGTTGCGCGATAAACCTCGCGCGTCAGTTCGCGACACTGCTGCCATGCCAGGAGCTTCCGGTGCTGGTCCATGCGCCCAATGTGCTGCTTCCGGTGTGCTGCAGGTAACCCGTTTCAACGCACATTGTGCCCTTTCTGTGCCCCGTGCCTCCGTGCCCCCCGTGCCTCCGTGCCCCCGTGCCCCACTGGCGTGACAGCCGGTACACGAGCGGTCGGTCCGACCCGGTCCTCTCGTACTAAGGTCGGCGCCCCTCAATGCTCCTACGCCCACGACGGATACAGACCGAACTGTCTCACGACGTTCTGAACCCAGCTCATGTACC